>CAZWCI010000025.1:0-16388 GCA_964632815.1 uncultured Lentimicrobiaceae bacterium
GTGGGTTTGGTGAAATTGAAAACCAAAGAGATGATAGGTAATACATTTTTCCCATTGTCCATATATTGTTCTCTGAAATTGGTCATCCATGCACCACTGCTTTTGCTTTCTCTCGGGAAATAATCCATATACAAAATAGCAATCACTTGGTTATTTTCCAAAACTTCATAGCCCACGACATCCGGATGATACACCGGTAATTCTTTATTTTCTTTGAATGTGAGTCCATATAAATTTTTACATACCATAAATACTCCTTCTCTTACATTATCAAGAGAAAAGTACGGACGAATGATGTCATCGTTGAGGTCATATTTTTCCTTGCGAAGTTTTTCGCTATAATATCTCCAATCGTAAGGTTCGAGTTTGAAATTGCCGCCTTCGGCTTTAATCATTTGTTGGTATTGGGCTGCCTCTTTTTTGGCTTTTGCTAAAGCCGGTTTCCAAACTTGCATTAATAGATTATTTACGGCTTCGGGTGTTTTAGCCATACAATCATCTAAAGTGTAAGCAGAATGTGAGCTGAATCCCAACATATTGGCTCTTTCAAGACGCAAATTGATAATTTCATTGATAATTTTACTATTGTCTGTAGAATCTGAAGTGCAACGTGTTGAATAAGCGGTCCACAATTCTTTACGTAATTCTCTGTTTTTGCAATTCATTAAAAATGGTTCCATGCTCGGAAGATGGATCGTAAATACATATTTTCCTTTTGTTGCAGGATCAGCGTTTCCGGCTTCAAGTGCAGCATCCAACTGACTTTGGGGCATGCCTTCTAATTTGGCAACATCGTCAACAATCAATTTATAATTATTGGTTGCTTTCAACACATTATTGCCGTAATCTAAAGTTAATAAGGATAATTGTTCATTTATTTCACGGAATCTTTTTTGTTGTTCTACTGGGATGTTGGCACCTCCACGAACGAAATCTTTATAGGTTTCTTCGAGAAGTCTTAATTGTTCCGGATTTAAATTTAATTGTTCTTTTTGTTCATAAACGGTTTTAATCTTTTCGAACAACTTCGGGTTTAAGTTAATATTATCAGAATGTTTTGAGAGTTTGGGTAAAATATCTTTGGCGATATTTTCCATTTCGGGACTATTATTCGTTTCTGACAAGTTGAAGAAAACCAATGCTACTTCATTGAGGAGTTTGCCGCTATATTCAAGAGCTTCGATAGTATTGGCAAAAGTAGGAACTTCTGTTTGGTTCACAATGGCATCAATCTCTGCTACTTGATCTTTCATTCCTTTTTCAAAAGCAGGAATGTAGTGTTCTGGCTTGATTTGGTCAAATGGAGGAACACCGTAAGGAGTTTCCCATTCTTGGAAAAAAGGATTTTCGGGAGCTGGTGTTTCTACCACTTCCTTTTTCTTACCGCAACTTACAAGAATTACAGCAGATAAAATTAATAATGACATGGTCTTTTTCATATAAAATTATTTTAAAGGTTTTATTTTTTTCAAAAAGCAAAAATACAAAAAAAAGTTTGCCATAAACGGCTATTTATTTTTTCTTAATCTAGAATAATTATATTTAAAAAGAAATATATCAACGGATTATATATAATTTTCGATTTAATGAACAGAAAAGGTCTAATTATTATTTTTTTTTGTATTTTTGCAACCGAAATCAAACAAGGCCCCTTAGCTCAACTGAATAGAGTATTTGACTACGGATCAAAAGGTTGCAGGTTTGAATCCTGCAGGGGTCACTCAAAGAAGAAAGAAGTGCTAAATGTTATTAAGATGTTTAGCACTTTTTTATTAGTTCATTTCATCAAGAAAGGGGAATTAATGTATGAAAGCACGCTTTTCCGGTAAAGAAGAAAATCCACGTTATCGTTTCACATTTCCGGTAGATCGTTTCAATCCGGAAGGGGATTTGATTTTGGTAGATAAACCCTATCGATGTACTTCTTTTGATGTAGTCGGACAATTAAAGTATGCTTTACGTAAGGAATACGGAAAAAAGATAAAAGTAGGGCATGCCGGCACATTGGACCCATTGGCCACAGGGTTACTCATTATTTGTATCGGTTCGTTTACCAAGAAAATAGAAGGATATCAGTCTGCCGTAAAAGAATACACTGGCACGTTTACCGTTGGGGCTACGACTCCCAGTTTTGATTTAGAACAAGCGATTGATCAAAATTTCCCTTACGATCATATTACCCGTGAAGCGGTGGATCTGGTAGCTCAATCTTTTCTTGGAGAGACAGAACAAATACCGCCATTGTTTTCGGCGGTTAAGGTGAATGGTAAAAGAGCTTATGAGTTGGCACGTAAAGGAACAGAAGCAGAGATTAAATCCAAAACGATTTTCATTTCTGATTTTGAGATTACGCGATTTTCATTGCCGGAGATTGACTTTCGGATTGTATGTTCCAAAGGAACTTACATTCGTTCGATTGCGCGAGATTTCGGGGCTCGACTCCAAAGCGGAGCTTATCTTTCCGCTTTGCGTCGCACTCGGATTGGAGATTTTCGGGTTGATGATGGCATCCCGATGGAGGCAGAAATCATAAAACCTATTCGTTAGCCTCTTCTGTTCTTTTTGCCGAAATCACGTTTTTCGTTGCGACGGGCAACCCAAGAAGATGAAGAGTTAGTTCTCTTCTCGTCGGTCATGATTGACAAATTAAAATTGCTGTTATTTTTAAAAGCCTGGATTAAGAAGTCGGCTTGGTCCGCATATAAGTCAAAATAGGTAAACTTGGGGGTGATTTCGATATCGCCAACATGGATATGGTTGCTATCGGTAACTTCATTGATAATGCCCAGCACAGCACGTGGGGAGGCATTTTGTTTGCTTCCGAAATTCATCTTGATGCGAACACGATTTCCTTTATCGTTTTTTCTGCGTTGTTCATTTCTATTGGATTGTCGGTCGGAATTATCCTCGCGTCCTTTGTATTCTCTTTTAGTGGAAGGAGACTTAACGTTTAGGTCAGTAGCATCTTTATAATAGTTCAGGAATCGGTTAAATTCCAAAGAGACGAAACGGCGAATCAATTCTTCTTTATCGAGATATTCCAATTTTTTAATTACTTGGGGCAGGAGGAGATTAATTTCGTCGTAATTCACTTCGACATGTTCCATTTTATTAATCATGGAAAATAGTTGTCGTTTGCACACTTCGGGACCGGTAGGGATTAGTTCTTTTTTGAAAGGTTGTCCCAATTTTTTTTCAATTTCTGAAATACGGTTTTGTTCTTTTCCGCCGACAATGGATATAGAGACTCCTTTTTTCCCGGCGCGACCGGTACGACCACTTCGGTGGGTGTACACTTCTGCGTCTTCGGGAAGTCCGTAATTAATTACATGGGTAAGGTCGTTGACATCAAGCCCACGGGCAGCCACGTCGGTAGCCACTAAGATTTGCAAATTGCGGAGGCGGAATTTATTCATGACGGTATCGCGTTGCGCCTGGCTCAAATCTCCGTGAAGGGCATCTACATCGTAGCCGTCTTTCATGAGTTGGTCTGCTACTTCTTTGGTTTCGCGGCGAGTTCTGCAGAAGACAATGCCGTAGATATCAGGATTGGCGTCCACGATTCGTTTTAGTGCGAGGTAGCGATTGGATGGCTGGATATAGTAGTAAAGATGTTCGATATTTTCTGCGCCGGCATTACGTTGTCCGACCATAATCTCAGAATAGTGTTTCATATATTTTTCGGCGATGCTCACAATAGTTTTGGGCATAGTGGCAGAAAATAGAAAAGTTCTTCGACTTTCGGGAACTGTTTTTAGAATTGTTTTCAAATCTTCTTCGAATCCCATATTGAGCATTTCGTCTGCTTCGTCGAGAACGAGGTAGCGTACATCTTCCAATTTTATTTTACCTCTTTCAATCAGATCTATCAATCTTCCCGGAGTTGCTACCAACATTTGTGGTGGAACATTGAGTCGTTGCATTTGGTTTACGATATTTTCGCCGCCGTAAACAGGAACTACTTTAATATTTGTCATATTTTGGGAGTAGTTTGTCAAATCTTGAGCGATTTGCATACACAGTTCGCGGGTTGGTGCCAGCACTAATGCTTGAATCTTATGTACCCGTTCGTCGAGAAGTTGGATGATGGGCAAGCCAAAAGCTGCGGTCTTTCCGGTACCGGTTTGAGCCAGTCCGACAAGGTCATCTTCTTCTGAAAGAATAAACGGAATTACGCGTTCCTGAATAGGCATAGGAGCTTCGTAGCCAAGGTTAGCCACGGTGGTGAGGATTTTTTCAGACAATCCTAAGTCTTGAAAAGTTTTCATAATAAATTGTTTACACGCCTTACCTGTATCCGCTCGAAAATTCTCCCCATTATCTTAAGACATGCATCAAGAAAAGAAAGGCAATGAAAGCCTTTGTTAGAATTTAATCAATTAAATACGCGAGAGCGCTTGTTTTTTTAATCGGCGGCAAAGATACACAAAAATATAGCACGGAAAGAACTTCCTTTTTTTGTCTGAAATCATTCTTTTTGAAGAGATAAATTTGATTATTACAGGGTGCTTTCCTGTTTCGTATTGTTTGCTGCGAAGCGAAAAAAGGTGCAAGTTGCTTGCGTGAGGGATAGTAGTGGAAAGCCCGGAATGGAGCGGATTTGAAGTGTGGAATTTTTTTGCGACAGTTCAATTATTTGCTTTGAGGAAAATTTTTGCCAAGAGCAATGAGCGGAATGAGGACTTGTAACGGATAGCCCGACGGCGAAGCCGGCACGCCCAAATAAAAAAAATAAACTTCAACAAAAAAATAAAAAAAAAGAGGAAAAAAATAAGAGAAAAGCAAAAAAGGATGAATAATAATAGCCCATATTTTTTGTATCTTTGCCGATTAAAACGCAATAGAAAATGGCAGATTACAAAGATGACAGCATTAAAACCTTAGAGTGGGATGAGCACATCAGGACACGTCCCGGTATGTATATCGGAAAATTGGGAGACGGTTCGGCTCATGATGACGGGATTTATGTATTATTAAAAGAGGTAATTGACAATTCTATTGATGAATTCATGAGGGGGCATGGGAAAACCATAGAAGTGACGATTAAGGAGCAAAAAGTGACCATTCGCGACTACGGAAGAGGAATTCCGTTGAAAAAGATGGTTGATTGTGTATCCAAAATCAATACCGGCGGAAAATTTGATGAAGGGGATGCGTATGACAATTCAATTGGGATGAACGGTGTAGGGGTAAAAGCTGTAAATGCGCTTTCAACCTATTTTATGGTAGAGTGTGTTGTGGACGGGAAGCAGAAGCGAGCAGAATTTTCTTGCGGAAGGCAGACCAATGAGACACATATAGAAAAGAGTACGGCGGCCAACGGCACGCTGATTGCTTTTGTACCGGATGACACGATATTTGAGAATTTTCATTGGTACACCGAGTACATTGAGAAAATGATGTGGAACTATGTTTACTTAAATCGTGGATTAGTCATTGTTTTCAACGGGCAGAAATTTATATCCAAGAATGGTTTATTAGACTTATTAACCAATAGCATCAACGGGGAGGCCTTATATCCGCCGATACATCTTGAAGAAGATGATTTTGAATTTGCCATCACCCACACATCCAGACGTTACGGGGAAGAGTATTATTCCTTTGTCAACAGTCAGAACACTACCCAAGGAGGAACGCATCAACAGGCATTCAGAGAGGCGATTGTGAAGACGGTAAGAGATTTTTATAAAAAAGATTTTGATCCGAGTGATATACGTAATTCTATTGTTGCGGCGATTTCGATCAAAGTTAAATCTCCGATTTTCGAGTCTCAGACCAAGACCAAATTAGGGTCTCAGTATATGGCTCCCGGGGGGCAGACTATACGATATTACATCAATGAGGTGGTTGGGCGTTTGTTGGACAAATACCTGCACATGAACAATGATGTTGCCGATATTTTGCTTAAAAAAATATTAGAATCCGAGAAAGAACGTAAGGAGATTGCGAGCATCAAAAAGGTATCGAAAGAGGTACAGAAAAAGGTTAGTTTGCATAATAGTAAATTGAGGGATTGTCGTTTTCATTTCAACGACAATGATGAGCGGGGATTGGAGACTACAATATTTATTACGGAGGGAGATTCGGCGTCGGGTTCCATTACCATGTCTCGCAATCCGGAGACGCAAGCGGTTTTCAGTCTGAAGGGCAAACCGAAGAATGCGCTCAAGGGAAAGAGCAAAAGTTTTATTTATGAAAAGGACAATGAAGAGTTAAGTTTATTGCAGGCGGCGCTTAACTTGGAAGACGGCATAGATGGTTTGCGTTACAACAATATTGTCATTGCAACGGATGCAGATGTTGATGGGATGCACATTCGATTATTATTGCTCACCTTTTTCTTGTTATTTTTCCCTGATGTGGTAAAAGCGGGGCATGTATACATATTGCAGACACCTTTATTCAGAGTAAGGAATAAACAGAAGACCTTTTATTGCTACAGTGAAGAGGAGCGTATAGATGCGATTCGCACATTGGGTGGCAAGCCGGAGATTACCCGATTCAAAGGGTTGGGCGAGATTTCCCCCGGAGAATTCAAAAATTTTATTGGAAAAACCATAAGATTAGAGCCGGTAGTTTTGGATCGTGGGACCAGCATACAATCAATATTAGAATATTACATGGGAGACAACACTCCCGAGCGTCAGCAATTCATCATTGAAAATCTTCGCGAAGAGATTAATGATATGATTGAATAGGTGACTATTTTACTGTTTCCTTTTGTAGAATAAGAAAAAGTAATATATTTGCGGTTTTAATTTAAGGTCTTGAAAACAAAACCACTTGTTTTATTTGTTCAGCTTCGTCGGTTTCTGAAGAATCATTTTGGAATATCGGCCATATTGTTGATATTGAGTTTTTTTACCGGTATATTTGGAGCTACGGTAGCCATCATCATCAAGAACTTATTACACTTAAATGTTTCTTTACTGGGCAGGGTGTTTCCTTCGGGGCAGTTCAATTACGCTTATCTGGCATTTCCTTTGTTAGGAATATTATTGACATTAATATATATACGCTTTTTTGTCAAGGATAACATCAATCATGGGGTGAGCATAGCGTTAAAGGCGATGGGAAAGAGTAAAGGGAAATTAAGAGCACACAATATGTATTCGTCGATGATAGCAAGTTCTATTACTGTCGGTTTTGGGGGGTCTGTGGGATTAGAGGCACCGATGGTCTTGACGGGTTCGGCGATTGGTTCCAATTTAGGGCGATTGTTCAATTTATCAACAAAAAATACGGTGTTGTTATTAGCTTGCGGGTCGACTGCGGCGTTGGCGGCGGTATTTAAGGCACCGATTGCAGCGATTGTATTTTCTATTGAGGTATTGATGTTGGATTTGACGAGCGTGGCCTTACTTCCGTTATTGATATCTGCAGCAACAGGGACTGTATTGTCCACTTTATTCTTGGGAGAGAATGTAATGTTTAGTGAATGTTTTACTGCTCCTTTTAAAATCTCCAATATTCCCTTTTATTTATTACTTGGATTATTAGCCGGAGCGGTATCTGTATATTTTCTTAGAGTTTTGAGAACAGTCGAGAAAATTTTCACAAAGATAAGTAAGCAATATTTACGAGCCCTAATTGGAGGGTTGCTGTTAGGTGTTATGATTTTATTCTTTCCGGTTTTTTACGGGGAGGGATATGAAAATTTAAACACCTTATTGCAGGGTAAATCTTTTTCATTATTTCAGAGCTCTCCGTTTTATCCTTTATTAGAGAACTATCACATATTATTTGTCGTATTTTTAGTAGGAGTTGTTTTGCTCAAAGTTATAGCCACAGCTATAACTACGGGTGCTGGTGGTATTGGCGGAGCATTTGCCCCTTCGCTTTTTGTAGGAGCATTTACCGGATTTTTATTAGTAGAGGTATGCAATTACTATTTTAAATTAGACTTACCTTATATTAACTTCATATTGGCGGGAATGGCGGGAGTAATGGCGGGAGTGATGCACGCTCCTTTAACGGCCATTTTTCTAATTGTTGAATTATCAACAGGCTACAGCTTATTGATTCCATTGATGATTACAGCATCTATATCTTATTTGTCTGTATTTCCCTTTGAAAAACATTCGATTTACACCCGAAAATTGGCTGAGAAAGGGGAATTAAAAACCCACAATAAAGACAAGTTTGCTATGCGGCAGTTGAATATTGAGAAATTATTGGATACCGACATATTAACGATTCCGATTAGAAGTTCATTACGAGATTACACAGCATACATAGCCAAGAGCAAGAGAAATTTATTTGTAGTATTGGATGAAAATGATACTTTTGCGGGTTTATTGGTAATGGATGAGCATCGGGATATTCTTTTCAATCAGGAGTTATATGATTTGGTAAGGGTTCAGGATTTGATGATCCAGCCGGATGTATTTGTTTACGATACAGATAAAGGAGAAGAAATTGTACAAAAATTTCAGAAGACAAACAACTACAACTTGCCGGTCATTACAAAAGATAAGAAATACATAGGATTTTTGTCCAAGGCGACTGTTTTGGCCGCTTATAAAAATGTAATTGCTTCGGAGTCTGAAGATTAATTAAAATTATTTTTTAACGCATCTAACACTTGCGGCATCAGATTTTTCGCGATAGGGGAGACTCATATCGGAGCAAGAGTAAGCCAATTGTCCAACGAGTGCGTTAATTTCGTCATAATTAGAGCAAGTCCAGAAGTAGGCATCTCCCATTAGGTTATAGAATCTTCCGTCGTGGTATATCCCGGCGGGTAGAGCAGAAAAATCAGTAGTATTGGTTCCGGGAATAAGCCACATTGTAGTCGTTCTAAGGGCATCCCCTCCGGCAATTGTATTAATTGATTGCAATTCTGCAATGGTTGGAACTCTCCAGCCTTCTGGGCATACGCCTTGTACAAATCCCATACTATCTGTAGCGGGTAAAGCAGTTTGATTTCCTTCAGGGATATTCATAGTGGAGTACCAGCTATATAATCTACCGAAAGTATTCAGATTACTCATTGTATCGGGGTACATGGGCGAATTATAAATTAGAGCTACGGGGATAGGTGTTTGGAATCCGTCGTCATAATTTGTAGATTTCAAATTCTCTTTAGTCCAGCAAAGATAACCGATACGAACTGTATTGTAGACATATCCGTTAGCATCTGTAACAGTCATCGTATCACCGCAAATCGGGAAAAATACCATTACTTGTTGGTTACAAGTTAAAGATTTGTCAGACACAGCAAAAGTCCAAGTAACTGTAGTAGTATCATCAACGGGATACGCGGCAAGCTCATCATTAGAGGTAGCCACAGAAGATATCCCTGATGGTAATATCGTAGGAACTGGCAAAGTTACGGGAGTTGCGAATTGGTCATATGCAGCGATAACGGAAGTGTCTTGTGGACATAGAATAGAATAGAGCATCACTGAAACAATAGAATCAATACCTAAAGAAGGAAGCAGATAAAAAGTTGTATCTCCTTCTTGATTAATAAAGATACTATTTCTATATTCGAGTGGAACTTGATTGGCGTATACCAAGAGGGTATCGGTGCCTAAATAAAGGAAAGGTTGTTGTAAACCTTCTGAAAGAATTCCATTGACTGAAGTTTGATTGTCAATGAAAAGTTGTCCGAAGGAATAGGTAGAGTTATTCGCAGTATTACCGGCGGCAAATACAAATCCAGATTGCGCCATAGATGTTAAGTAACCTCCAATTAATAACATTAAAACAAATAACTGTTTTTTCATTTTATGATTTTTTTAAAGTACAAAGATACTCATTTTTTAATATAAATAATAGTATGAAAAGTAAAAAAAATATAAAAAAATACAAGTGATATAAAAGTGCTTTATTTCTAAGAAATAATTGAAATTCAATTGATAAGAAATTGGCAATGTAAGTTTTTTTTGTAAAATCAACCTATTTTTCCCGTTATTATTTTGTTAATTTTAGGTAATTAAAAAATATATTTGTAAATATATTTTTTAATCTATTGAAAAAGTAGATGATAAAATGTATAGGAATCATTATTCCTCTATTTCTTTACGGATTAAATTTAGTCAACCCGGAGTTAAGAAAATCGAGATATTTTTCGATATTAAGTTCGTAATGAATAGGTCCTTCTAGAACTTTACCCGAAGGATCTGTAATAAAATAGCAAGGTTGAGAATTCTCTTTATACAATGTGTTTTGAATAAACATATTTTTACTTCCGAGTGTATAGATTGTATCTCCGTCTTGATCAATTATTCTATCTTCAGGAGCGAGTTTAATTGTTTTATCATCTACGTATAAGGCAAGAACCACAAAATTATCGGCAAGTATATCTCGGACTCTTTTATCAATCCAGACTGCATTTTCTACATTTCTACAATTTACACAACCATGTCCAGTAAAATCAATAAAGATTGGTTTATTTAATTTCTTTGCTACGCGAAGGGCTTGTTCGTAGTCAAAATATCCTTTGATTCCATGCGGTAGGTGAAGTTTTTCGGCATACTTAGGTGGTTCGTCCAATTGATAGACAGCAGTTTTTGATTCTTCGCGAACGATATGATTGATATCAAAATCTTGAGTAGAAGTAGGAGGTAGCCATCCGGAAATAGCTTTAAGCGGCGCTCCGAACATCCCGGGGATGAGGTAAACTACGAAGGTGAACGTAAAAATTGCCAAAAGAACACGCACCCAACTTTTCTGGTAGGGCATCTCATTATCCAGTGGAAATCTAAGTTTTCCGATAAAATAGAAACCGAGCATACTGAATATTACAATCCAGAAAGCGAGATAGACTTCACGGTCAAGAATTCCCCAATGATAAGCTTGGTCGGGAACGTTTAAGAACTTTAGGGCAAAAGCGAGTTCAACGAAAGCCAGGGTTACCTTAAGGGTATTCATCCAGCCTCCCGATTTGGGTAATGATTTGAGTAATTCCGGGAAAAATGCGAAAAAAGTAAAAGGAATTGCAAAAGCCAATGAGAAGCCGAACATTCCGATAATAGGTTTAATCAGAGATCCTGATGCAGCATTTAATGCTACAGCTCCGGCGATAGGAAGTGTACAGGAAAAAGAGACCAAAACCAATGTTAAGGCCATAAAGAACACTCCTATTAATCCACCGCGAGATTCCATTTTTGAAGAACCATTTACCCATTTACTTGGAAGCGTAATTTCGAAATAACCAAATAGTGAGATGGCAAAAATTACAAAAATTAAGGCGAATAAAACATTTGGAATCCAGTGTGTACTTAAAATATTAGATAGACCTGCCCCAAAAATTAAAGACAAGATAATTCCGAAAATAACATAAATAAGAATAATGGATAATCCATACATTATCGCATATCTTTTGGCATATTTCCCCGTTTTCATAAAAAAGGAGATGGTCATGGGAATCATTGGAAATACGCACGGAGTGAGCAGTCCTACCAATCCTCCAAGAAAGGCAAGCAGAAAAAATGTCCACAGACTCTCATCTTCTTCTGTCGCATCCTTTTCTTGTACTAAAGAAACTTGTTTTTGGAGAGAATCGTCATCTTGCAAATTCTCCATAATTTCCGAAGAGTCTTGTGTTGAATCGGAAGGTGCTACTACAACTTCGTCTTGAGGAGTGATTTGGGAACCGGCAATATCAAAAGTGAATTTCTTTTCCATAGCCACGCAGCGGCCGTCGATACAAACCTGTCCACTTATTTTACCTTTTATTTGAAAAGGTTCTGCCGAAAGAATTTTTATTCGTTGTTTAAAAGTTACTTTTTTTTCAAAATATTTGGAAGTATCTTTAAAAATGGGGTCATAATGAGAAATTGGAGAAGGTTCTTTAACTTTCCCGATACGTGAATATTTTGTTCCGGGGTTAAAGGAGAACTCTGTAGGCAACTCTATTCCACTTTGATGATATTGAGAAAAAAGGTGCCATTTATCCTGAATTTTAGCGGAAAATTGTAATTCAGCTTCATTATCGGAGATTTTAACAGTTTTAAAACTCCAAGTAATGGGATTATCTTGAGCCGAAGCCAAGAAAGAACCCAATAGAATCAGAATACTACAGAGAAAGAGAGAATTTTTCATAATATTATTTATTATCTGATACAGGTTCTTTTTCAATTCTCATTCCGTAAAAAGAGCGATATACAAAGAATAATCCTATAAGAAGGAAAACGGTTCCGATATATGGAGTGTAGTCAAAAGAAGTGGCTAACTTTTCAGCATTAGGATCGTTTCCGATGTAATTGCCTGCACTATCAAGCAACCCTTGAGCGGTCAATTTGAGATAAATGGCAATTTCAACGGCCAACATCCCAAACAAAGTAGAGAATTTGATAATCGGGTTCATAGCTACCGATGCGGTATCTTTATATGGGTCACCAACAGTATCACCAATTACGGATGCAGCATGTAATTCGGTGTTTTTTTCTTTAAGGTCCACTTCAACTACTTTTTTTGCATTATCCCATGCACCGCCGGCGTTAGCCATATATATTGCCTGGAATAAACCGAATACGGCAATTGAAATTAAGTAAGCCACAAAAAAGTTCGGATCAAAGAATGCAAAAGACAAGGTTAAGCAGAAAATTACGATAAAAATATTCATCATACCGTGTTGGGCATATTTCGTACATATTCTAACCACAGTTTTAGAATCTTCAATATCGGCTTCTTTTTTATTAAGATTAAGATTCTTTTTGATAAACTCTACTGCACGGTATGCTCCGGTTGTAACGGCTTGTATGGAGGCACCGCTAAACCAATAAATAACAGCCCCTCCGCAAATAAAACCAAGTAAGATTGGTGCATCTGTTAGGCTTATATTAAGAAGACCATAATTTTTAAGCATTAAAATAATTGCAAATATCATGGTTGTTGCCCCAACAACGGCAGTTCCGATAAGCACCGGCTTAGCAGTAGCTTTAAATGTATTTCCTGCTCCGTCATTGGCCTCAAGGAAATATTTACCTTTTTCAAAATCAGGAACAAAACCGAAATCTTTCTCAATTTCTGATTTAATGGCCGGGATATGTTCAATTTGAGATAATTCAAATACAGATTGAGCATTATCAGTTACAGGACCATAGCTATCTACAGCAATAGTTACGGGCCCCATTCCCAAAAAGCCAAATGCGATTAACCCGAATGCAAATATGGAGGAGTATTCTCCAAAAATATTCATTCCGTGTGCAGAAACCAAAAAACCTCCCAACATAAGTCCTGCCATAACAATTCCTTGCCAAAATGCACTAAAATTACCGGCAACAATTCCGGAGAGAATATTTAGAGATGGGCCACCTTCACGCGATGCCGACACGATTTCACTGACGTGAGCAGAGCGTGAGCTGGTAAAAATCTTAGTGAATTCAGGGATTATGGCAGCAGCCAACGTGCCTAAACTGATGATAGAAGCAAGTCGCCACCAAAGATCTGCCGAGTAGGAGGAGGCAATGGAATTATTGGAGAGTAAAAGATAGCTGATTAAATAGGTAATGATAATAGAAATAATGGAAGTCAACCAAATTAGAGAGGTTAAGGGGGCTTCGAAATTAAAATTAGTGCTGTTTTTGTATTTTGCAGCAGAGAAAATATGATTGATTTGGTATGCGAAAATAGAGGTGAAAACCATAAGGATTCTCATAGCAAAAATCCATGTAATCAATAAACTTTGTATTTCAGGAGTTCCCGGCATTACAAGGATAATAAACGAAATTAATGCCACGCCTGTTACTCCATAGGTTTCGAATCCATCAGCGGTGGGTCCGATACTGTCACCGGCGTTATCGCCCGTACAATCGGCAATTACGCCCGGATTTCTCGGATCGTCTTCTCCGATTTTGAAGATTACTTTCATTAAGTCGGAACCTATATCGGCAATTTTGGTAAAGATGCCTCCGGCAATTCTTAGAGCACTTGCGCCTAAAGATTCTCCAATTGCAAATCCGATTAAGCAAGCTCCTGCACTTTCAGAAGGAACAAAAAGAAGGATGATCAACATCATAATCAATTCAATCGTAATAAGTAGAAGTCCAACGCTCATTCCAGATTTCAACGGAATAGAAACTACGTTCCAAGGTTTTCCCTTTAGAGCGGCAAAAGAAGTGCGGCAATTAGCCAATGTGTTAATTCTAATTCCAAACCATGCAACTGCATACGAACCCAAAATGCCAAGGACCGTCCACAATAAAATCGTAGCTACTGCAAAAGCAGGTTTTTCATTTAATATGCCAAAATAGAAAACAATGATAGCTCCAATAATGGCAAATAAAATCAATAAAAATTTTCCTTGTTGCAATAAATAGGTTTTGCAGGTTGCATAAATTGTAGCAGCCACTTTTTTCATTGACTTATGAACAGGTAATTTCTTAATTCTTAAAGATTGAGAAAGTCCGTATATGAGTCCTAACAAGACAATCAGAGATCCCCAAATCAGTAGACTCCATCCGGAAAAATAATCATTGAAAAATGTGATACTTTTGAAATTGGGTAGAGTTAAATCCGCTTCACCTGCAAAACTGAATAGAGGCAATGCGAGCATTGAAAAAAGAATAAAGATTTTTTTCATAATTTAATATATTGATTTTAAAATACTTATTGGATCTAATAGGGGTATATAGAATGAGCGTTAATACCTCTGAGTTTTAAATACGTTTAATCTGCAAATTTAAAAGTTTTTTTTAACATAAAACATATAAAATATTTTTTGTTTAATAATATATAATGTTTGTAAGATTAATTTCTCAAAACCCTATTTTCTACGTATGTTTTCTTGATTAATAAAGAAATGAAATTTACTAAAGGATATCAATTCAGAAAAAAGATTAATTTTGCATTTTTAAACTGATTATATATATGAAACGATGCAATTTTATTAATCTCTTACTAGTATTACTTTTATTTTTTACAGTAGGATGCAAAGAAGGAAAAGAAAAACAGTCAATAGGAGAAGGAGATAATGGAAATATACAAATTGAGGCTCCCGCATTTAACCCTGATTCTGCATTCCAATTCGTAAAAATTCAAACAGATTTTGGGCCTCGGGTGCCGAATACAGAAGCTCATGAACAATGTGCTCTTTACTTACTTAAACAATTACATCGGTTTTGTGATACAGCTTATATTCAGTCGTTTGATGCAATTGCATATGACAAAACAGTTCTTAAATCAAAAAATATTATAGGCTCTTTCTTACCTAAGGCTAAAAAAAGAGTTTTATTGGGAGCTCATTGGGATTCGAGACCAATAGCAGATTATGATTTAAATCCCGAGAATCGTAACAAACCGATTGACGGAGCCAATGACGGAGCAAGCGGTGTGGGTGTTTTGCTTGAAATTGCAAGACAACTTCACATAAAAAATCCTACTATTGGCATTGATATTGTGTTTTTTGATTCAGAAGACTATGGAACTCCGGCAAGTGAAAATTTGGAAGGAGATTGGTGGGCTCTTGGTTCTCAATATTGGGCAAAAAAAGCTTATCAAAATGGGTATAAAGCGAATTATGGAATATTATTAGATATGGTTGGTGGAAAAAATGCTACTTTTTATCATGAAGGTTTTTCTTCTCTTTATGCACCTGAAGTAATTTCAAAAATATGGGGAAAAGCATATCAATTCGGATATGGAAATTATTTTATTAATGAATCTGCTAATCCGATTACGGATGATCATTATTACGTTAATAAATATGCTTATATAAAAATGATTAATATTATTCATCAAGATAAAAAATCAAATACCGGATTTACAAGCGTTTGGCATACTTTAGACGACAATATTTCAAATATTGACAAACAAACATTGGAAGCAGTCGGAAAAACAGTACTAGGTGTATTGTACGATGAAAAATAATATTATTTATTTATTCATCTGAAGGATAAAAATCTTTTAAAAATTCAATTTGTCTTCGATCTCTTTTGGTGGGGCGTCCGCTTCCATGATCTCTATATTCAAATTTGGTCCGAAGAGTTTTTAGATTTTCGTATTCTTCAGAAGGGGTAAGATCTTCAAAATATTGATTTACTAAAGGAGCCCCAACCCTTTGTTTGGGAGTATCTATTACTTTAACCGTTTTTTGTAAAATTCCAATCCTAATTTGGTAACATTCATCTCGCTTTACCAATTTGGAAGGTTTTATAGTTTGTCCGTTTACTTTTACTTTACCTGCATGGCATGCATCTGTTGCCATTGAGCGGGTTTTGAATATTCGGACCATCCACAACCATTTATCAATTCTTACATTTAGATTCTCTATCATAAACAAGTCATAATTTTTAGCAAAAATATATTTTTTTTGATTTTCTGCGAACATCTCAATATGAAAATTGTTTTAGAGTCAGAGGAAAACATTATTTTATTTAGTATTTACCTGAGTTCGATTTATAAACTTCTGTATATCAACAAAATAAATAGTTAAAAAG
>CAZWCI010000026.1:0-11422 GCA_964632815.1 uncultured Lentimicrobiaceae bacterium
TTCCTACGCTATTCGGACAGAATTTTCGGTGCACATATTTCCGAAGTGCCTCCGAATCATATTCTTGATGGAGATCCAACATGCTCATCAATGCGTCTAAAAGGGCTTGCTCATCGCCAACGGGAACCATGAGACCTCGTTCATTATTGACAATCTCGGGGAGTGCCCCCGCATTCGTTACCACTACCGACTTGCCACAAGCAAATGCTTCAATAACCACACACCCGAAAGTTTCGTAATTTGAAAAGGAAACTAAAAAATCACATTGCTGTAATTCATGAACTACTTCGGAAATGGTTTTGCTCCCCATAAATTCAATACACGACGAAAGTCCTTGCTGCACAACAAATTCCTCAGCCGATAAATTCCGTTTCTCATGTATTATTTTTAACGTAAAATCGTTGCGAAGTTTACTCAAATTTTCAATAACCCGCAAAAGTCCCGAGATGTTTTTGGTAGCTTCGTCAAGGGTGGAAATATGTAAAATTGTTTTTTTATCTTTTGAAACGACCTCTGCAGTTTTAAATATTTCAGTATCAACTGTATTGGGAATAATATATCCGGGAGTCGAAGGAAATAAATTGGAAATATGATGGTGCAACTCATTGGAAACGGCACTGTATTCGTCAACTTTTTTGTAGGTATTTCTAATCAGTCGGCGTTGAATGTAAGAGAGTTGTTCCCAGTATTTCGGCCGATAGCCACTCCAATGTTCCGTCAATACCAATGGAACTTTATATTTTTGAGCAGCATTTGAAGCAATTAAACCATAAGGAAAAACTACATGCAAATGAATCAATTCCGGCAGTCCAAATTCCCGAATAATACTTGCAATCGCCTGTTTTCCCTTGCGATAAATACGCCATTTCCGGATAATACCGATATGATCCCAAATGGAAGAGGCAATATAAACGCTTATGTTGATATTATTCTCTTTTTCTCTATTAATCAACGGTTCTCTGCAATCTCTACTTTTAACAAGTTGTAAAGTGATACAAGGAATATATGACGATATGGCTTCGATATGACGAGCAATGAAATTTCCGTTAAATGGCTCTTCCTCACTTGGAACCCAAGAAGGAATATGTAATATATACATTATGCTTTTTTATGTTTTAATCTTGATATCAACCCACCAATCACCTCTTTTTTGAAAAGCAATATATCGTGCTTGTTTAATATAAATTCAGAAAACTTACTTTTCGTGGCAAAAATAAAAAAAAGTAACGTAAATAAAAAGCTGACAAAATAGGAGATACTATTGATCGAAGCTGCAACCTCTATAGCCCGAAGTGTTCCCGTAGCAGCGGCTTGGGGAATGAGAAGAAGTCCTAATATAAGAGTAACCAAAAATCCGCACAGTGAAGCGAGCGTGTTGATCCAATATTTACCGTATCCTGAAAAATAATGTGCCAGAATAGAGAGACAAGATAAAAAAACAATCCCGGGAGCCAATCGAAATATGACACTTTTGGACTCACCGAATTCTGCTCCGAAAATTCCCGCTAACCAGTTCTCAGGAATCAATAACAGACAAGTAACTGCCAATAAGGCAAAGATAAAAACGATTTTTAATAAACTAAGGGTCAGTTGTTTGGCATATTGAGAATCACGATTATTCGCCAAACGAGCATATTGAACCAAACAGATGCTTTTTGGGAAAATCCAAACCACTTCCGACAATTTGGTCCCTAACTCATAAATCCCCAGCGGCTGGCGTCCTGCATACCATTCTATAAAATAGTAACTGAGCCTGTAATTCATGAGTTGTGCTAAATTGGCCAATTGTACCCAAGCTCCGAATTTACTCATTTCTACCAAAAGAGTTCTGATATTCTTAAAATGAACCTCTCCGACATTGCGTATAATATAAATGAAACTGATGGCAGCTGGCAACAAATAGGAGAGGGTAAAGGAATAAATATAATGACTGACTTTAGGAGTAATCCCTGTATATTTAAAAACCAGTAAGATTCCGGCATAGATGAAAATAAGTAAAACTAATTGAGAAATTTGATAGTAATTGAATCGGCGAATATCTTCCTTCCCCTGCATTACCGTAATGTTGATGAAAAAGAAACTGCTCGCTAGTGATAGTATTAAAAGTTGCCATTCATAACCTTCCGGAATTAAATGGAGCAAAGTCAAAATAACGACACCTGCTATATTGCTGAAAAGAGCCCACAAATAGGAAAGAAAAATAATTTGAAAATTATTGCGTCTTGGAATGAGGTACACGATAGCTGCCCCTCCGATAAAATTACCTAAAATTTGCAGAATTGTTAGTCCGAGAATAATCAAACCAATGGTTCCGGTACCTGTTGCCCCAAAGGTATTCGTATTTAAAATCACCACGACGAGCATGATAACCATGGCCAACAATCGTGATAAAAAGGTACCTATTATTTTATCTATCATAATGAAAACGAAGTTTCGAAGATAGAAAAAACTATTTTTTCTTTAACTCTTCCACCTCTTTTTTTAACTGCCTGAACTCTTCAAACATTTCAGGAAGCATTCTCGAACATGCCATTTCTTTCCACTTCTTTCTGGCATCGTATGCCGGAACGCCAAAGAGAACAGCTCCTTCTTCATGAACACTCTTATCAATCGCGGAAAGTGCTAATAGTGTAGTATTTTTAGCAACATATAAATCTTTGTTGATGGAAACTTTTGCCCAGAGAAGACAATCATCATCAATGTATGTACACCCTGCAATGGAAGAGTGTGCGCCAATCAGACAACGTTTTCCGATATAAGTGTCGTGTCCCACTTGAACCTGATTGTCAAACTTTACACCGTCCCCAATAGTAGTGTCTCCGGAAACTCCTTTGTCAATCGTTACCCCACAGCCAATCTCAACATCATTTCCAATGATGGTACGACCACATGATTCTAATTTATGCCATCCATCGGCTCTTCTTTGAAAATAGTATGCATCTGCACCAATTACAGCCGTCGAATGAATAATTGTATTGTCTCCTATGATGCTATCTGAGTAAATAGAAACATTAGAATGAATAATACAATTCTTTCCAATAACAACATTTTCTCCAATAAAAGTATTAGGCTGAATAATTGTATTCTCTCCGATGATGGCATTGGGATGAATGCTTGCCTGTTGTGGCGTAAATGTTACATAATGTTTTACAACCTTAACATATGCAGAAAATGGATCTTCTGTAATAAGAAGAGTTTTCCCTTCAGGACATGCAACATCTTTATTTATCAAAATAGTGCCTGCAGCACTATTAATTACTTTTTCATAATATTTAGGGTGATCAACAAACGAAAGATTCCCCTCTTCTACAGAATGAATCTCATTGATTCCGGTAACAATATTCTTAGTATTTCCTTTAACAACGACATCTCCTTGAATAATATCAAGAAGTTGTTGAATAGTGATAGGGGTGGTAAATTTCATTATCGTAATTTTAGCTATACTCTATTTAACTCTTTCTGCATATTTGTTCGTACGGGTATCTACTTTGATAATCTCTCCCTCTTCAATAAATAAAGGGACAAATACTTCAGCTCCGGTTTCTACAGTAGCTCTTTTAGCAGCATTGGTGGCAGTATCTCCTTTAACACCGGGTTCAGTATAAGTAATTTGTAATTCTACAAATGCAGGAAGCTCACATGTTAGTGGAGTATCTGTATCTGCATGATACATCACTTCTACCGTTTGTCCCTCTTTCAATAATCCGGGATTATTGATAAGTTCCTCTTCAATAGCTAATTGTTCATACGTTTCCACATGCATGAAATTGTATGTAGAATCTCCCTCTTTATATAAAAATTGATAAGGACGTCGCTCTACACGCGCCAAATCGATTTTCACTCCGGCAGTGAAAGTGTTTTCAAGTACTCTCCCAGTCTTTAAGTTTTTTAATTTGGTTCTTACAAAAGCCGGACCTTTTCCGGGTTTAACATGTTGAAAATCAACAATAGCCCATAACTCATTGTTGTATTCTATACATAAGCCGTTCCTAAAATCTGCCGTAGTTGCCATACTCAATTTTTGAATTAATATTAGTTCTTTTTTTGCGGATGCAAAAATAGACTTTTTCTACCTCTTATCTCAAAACCTTAACATTTATTAAGAATTTTATTGATTCTAAAAAGACCCGAATTAAGTTTTTTTAAAATAAGCTATCCAAAAATAAATCGTACTTTTGCAAAAATATTTTAAAATGGGGAGAATATTGGCTATTGATTATGGACAAAAACGTGTGGGACTCGCTGTTACGGATCCCCTGAAAATCTGTGCCAATGCGCTTGATACGATTCATGTTTCCCTTGTTTTTGATTTCATTATACAATATGTAACGAATGAAGATGTTGAATTGATTTTGGTAGGAGAACCTAAAAAAATGGATAACACACAATCTGATTCAGCAAGGTTTATTGAACCCTTTGTGCGTCGCCTCCAAAAACAATTTCCACAGATTCCTATTGTAAGAGTAGATGAACGATTTACTTCGAAAATGGCCTTCCAAACAATGATTGATAGTGGAATTAAAAAAAAAGAAAGACAAAATAAAGCACTTGTAGATAAAATTAGTGCTACCATCATATTGCAATCTTATTTGCAACAAATTGATATTGAAAATAATAGAAATATAACTCTTATAAACGATTAATTATGTTACTTCCTGTTTATGTTTATGGAAATCCTATTCTAAGAAAAACTGCAGAGGAAATCAACCTCAAAGATCCATCTTTGCCACAATTAATACAAGATATGTTTGAAACCATGTACCATACTCATGGAGTCGGACTCGCAGCTCCCCAAATCGGGAAAGTATTACGCATTTTTGTAATTGATTCGGAACCATTTAAAGAAATGTATCCCGATGTGCAAATTAAAAAGTCTGTCTTTATTAATCCTACGATTGAAGAGGAATTTGGAGACGATTTTCTATTTAATGAGGGATGCCTCTCTCTGCCGGAAATCCATGAAGAAGTTACACGTAAATCATCAATTAAAATTACTTATTGGGACGAGAATGGGCTCAAACATCAAAGTGAAATTTTTTCGGGACTTGTAGCCCGAATCATCCAACATGAATATGATCACCTTGAAGGAAAGGTCTTTACAGATAGAGTTTCGCCCCTTAAAAAAATGATCCTTAAAAGAAAATTAGTCGATATCGCATCTGGAAAAGTGAAACCCGATTATAAAATAAAAAATTAACTATGAAAAAGATCAGTATTATCGTTTTAATGGCTCTTTTATTATGGTCTTGTAATAATGGGAATGACGAAAAGAATGAATTGGAGGTTAAGGCGAAAGAACATGCTACTTTAATTCGAAATTTTCATACGATTGATTCGCTCTATCAAGTCGGGGTTACAGATACAACAGCATTGCTTCAGTTTATCAAAGATGCTGGAGATTTTGCCAATGTTTATCCCGAAGATGATTCTGCGCCTGAGTTGCTCGTACAAGCTGGGATTCTTGGAATGCGCCTCGCACAAGAAGATACCAATAAGATTAAAAGAGCAGAATATGCAAAAAATGCAATTGATTTATTTGATCGTGTTGTGAAAGTATATCCTGACCACGAAAGCGTTAAATATTGTTACTGGTGGAAAGGAATTATTTATAATGAGATTCTTAAAATGTACCCCAGTGCGGAAAATGAATACCGAGAATTCCTTCATAAATTCCCGAATGATTCTCTTGCTACTACTGTAAAATTTTCATTGGAGAATATTGGAAAAACAGCTCCTGAAATCATGGCTGAAATTGAAAAAACGGAAACGAAGAGAAATAAATAGCGTCCTATTTTAGAATTCTATTTTCAACTGGTTTTTTAATTGAAAACTTCTTCGGTGATATTTACACAGACCATATTTTAAGATGCCCTGTTGATGTTTGCTTGTCGGATAGCCCTTATTGTGCGCCCAATCATATTCAGGGAATTCTTTTGCAATAGATTCCATGTACTCATCTCTATATGTTTTGGCCAAAATTGAAGCAGCCGCAATGGAGAAATAAATTCCGTCTCCTTTAATGACACACTGATATGGAATAGTTGTTTTATTAATAAATCGATTGCCATCAATTAATAATAATTCCGGCTTAACCTTTAATTGAAGTACCGCATCATTCATTCCTAATATAGAGGCATTTAAAATATTAATTTCATCTATAATTTTCTCAGAAATAGCTACAACGGAATAGGCCAATGCATTTTTTTCAATCTCCTGACGCAACAATTCTCTTTTTCGTAAATTTAATTGTTTTGAATCATTGATATCTTGATTCAAATAGTCGTTTGGTAAAATAACTGCTGCAGCAAACACCGGACCGGCTAAAGCGCCCCTTCCGGCTTCATCACACCCACACTCAATAAGTTTATCTTCAGAATAATGGCAAAGCAATCCCTTTTTTAGAAATTTATTCATAAGATTTGGAGCAAAATAAGCGTACCGGAAATTAAAATGACCATAACATCGTTGGCTATGCCATGCTTTTTAATAGAATGTATTATGGAAAAATAAAGTGCTATGGGAACAAAAAGATAGTTAAGTGAGCTTTTGATGGGAATATCCGTAAATAAAATCATTATAACGGTCGTAAGTAATAATAAGGCTAAAGAGATTACTCGCTTTCGAAGGATAATTAGCTTGTTGTCATAATTAATTTTAACAATGAGTGATAAGAATATCATCAAAAATAAAGCAAAAGAAGCAATTAAAATATGAAGAATTGAGAAATTCCCTGAATTGAATAAGGAAAAAAGTTGAATATTTTGATAAGTTTCAAAAAAGTTGAGTAGTCTATCTTGCAAAAAATAGATTGAAAAAAGATATAAATAGGGAATCAAAAATCCGATGATTGCAATAAGAACATCTTTAAATTTACTGAAACGACTGATTAATAGAGAGGTGATAAGAAAAAGAAGTAATAATCCGGAAGTGACATCCAATAATGAATTTAAGGCAATAAGCATTCCCGAAAGGGTAACTTTATTTTTTAAGTTTACAGGAGAATTATTGACATTTAGATGCAGAAGGACAATAATAACCGTGTTTGTAAAAAAGGCAGGAGTTATTTGATTTATATCAACAGCAAAATTTAAGAAAAAAAGATACCAAATTAAGGACATCCAGGATTTCTCTTCCGTGAAATTGTTTCTTTGAAAAAAAGAATGAAGTAGTATGAGTTGGAGCACAATATTCACGATAAAAATCAAATAAAACCAAATATCATGAAGCATAATAAAATGGACAAATTGTCTGTATACGTAAGAAGAATTTTCTTCCAAAATGTACGTAATAGGAGAAAAGTAGAGATTAATTACGGTGTATATAACTAATCCTAATAGAATTAAGGATTGAATGATTTTGTTTTTCTGGAGATAATAAAACATCTCTTAATTTTCAAACCGGTTTATATAATTCAATAAGGTCTCTGATTTCCGAAAAAGATTCTAACAACGGATCCAGCGATAAAAATTCTTTATATCCCTCATAATTGATTAATAAAGAAAGTTTTAAGTGACGATTTCCCTCATCAATTTGATTATTCAGATAATAGAGCGCAGCCATATAGTAAGGAAGAATGTTCGTTAATTCATCGTCGTCAATATATTCTGAAAGGACTTCTATTCCAAGTTCATACAGTCCGTTAGAAGCACAATAGAGCGTAAAATAGTGAAAGAAATCTTCCTTATTGGTGATTTGATTTAACGTAGAATGAAAAAGTGATTTCAATTTAACAATCTGTTCTTCATTCCCATAAAATGGTAAAACGGAGAATAGAAGTTCAAAACTTTGCGGATTAAGAGAAAATGCTTTTTCAATGAAAAGATAAGCTTCATCTAATTTTCCCAAGGTTTTTAGAATAGATAAAATACCCATGATGGCATTTAAATGGTTCGGATTGAGTTCCAAAACCCTATGGTAATAATCCATCGCTTCTTCGTACTTCCCTTGGGCTGAACAACAATCCCCTACACCCGTTAGGGACATATAATCATCTTCATCCAGAAAATTAGCATGTAAATAGTAATCGCGAGCTTGTTCATAGTCTTTTAGCTCAAAATAACCATTGCCGATATTATAATAAGCAGTCGGGGTATCTTCGTCAATACTCAATACATATTCATTAGCTTCAATAGATTTCTCAAAATCATTCAAAGAGCTGTATGCCAATGCCAACCCAAACCAAGTTCCTTTACTCAATGGGAATAATTCCGTGAGGGCAGAGAAGAAAGTTAATGAGTCTTCATATTGTTGATTTTCCTCAAATAAGAATGAAAAGGTAAATAATTGTTCATCAAAGAATTCATCTTCACTCATGGCCAATTTAACATGCTCAATGGCTGCATTTATATCCTTTTTCTTTATGAGTTCGTATGCCATTGAGAAATGTATTTCCGGATCATCCGGATCTAAAACTAATGCTTTTTGCAATAAATCCAAAGCATTTTCTTCTTTTCCTATCATCCTTGCCAACATCACTTTTTCCAAGTAAAATTCACTGGAAGGAGGAAAACTGTCTTCAATTATTTGAAGTTCTTTTTCTGCATCTTCCAATTCAAATTCCAATATTAATTTTTTCACCTTTAATATTCGGAAATAATAATCAGTGGGGAAAGTTCTGATGCCATATTCAATAGCTTCATTAGCAAAAGTAAAATCAAATTGTTGCATTAATTCCTCAATGATGATTTCTATCTCCTCGGAATCAAAAAAGTAAGAATCTCCCTCATTGATCATTCGCTTGAATTTCTCAACCAGTTCTTCATTTTCATTTTGAGTGAATTCATCCATTTTAAATGCCTCTAATATAAGTATGTTGTGAAATGTAGCCTTAATTTATATTTGAATGCAAAGATATAAAAAAATGTTGAACGAAGCTTTTGAGGGTTTAGGGAATGGCATGCTTTATTTTTTGAAAATAAAGTATACAGCTAACACCAACAAAATAAATCCAATAAGATGATTCATTCTGAAAGTTTCGGTTTTAAAAAAAAGTAATGTAAATATACTAAACACCATGAGTGTGATAACTTCTTGTAATACTTTGAGTTGCCATAAGTTAAAAGGTCCTCCGTTTCCGATATAACCAATCTTATTCGCAGGAACTTGAAAGGAATATTCGAAAAGAGCAATACTCCAACTGATAATAATAATGACAGGTAAAGTTAATTGACTAAACCAACTGAATTCTTTGAATTTAAGATGGCCATACCATGCAAAAGTCATAAATATATTTGAAATGATTAACAGCCCAATAGTGTAAAGTGCTTTCATAGTGTATTATATATTAAGTCAAATTTTGTTTTTTATAAAATGCGAAATTACACGAAATATCTTTTTCTTTAACTGCTATTATAAAATTGTTTATTGGAAAATATTATTAATGGATTGAATTCACCTATTTAAATATATTGTAACTTTGCAAAAAAAAATATTGAACTATGTTTAATGTTCCTGTTTTATTGATTATTTATAATAGGGTAGAGTCTACTCACAATGTTTTTCAGGTTTTAAAACAGATTCAACCGACAAAATTATATGTTGCTGCCGACGGAGCACAACCTGATGAGAAAGTTGATTATGCCAATTGTTTGCGCACAAGAAGTGTGATTATGCCCAATTGGAATTGTAATTTACAGAAACTTTATAAAGAAGAACATTTTGGCAAGGCAGCCATTACAATTTCAGCAATTAATTGGTTTTTTGAACAAGAAGAAGAGGGAATTGTACTTTTTGAGGACACACTCCCACATCCCGATTTTTTTCTTTATTGTGAACAATTGTTGAATAAATATCGTGAAATACCTGAAATTGTGCATATCGGAGGGGGTAGCATTCAAAAGAATTATGCGAAACGTCCTACGTCATATTACTTTTCGGCGTATGCAACCTTTTGGGGATTTGCAACCTGGAAAAATAGATGGCAGAATTTTGATCTTAAAATGACAGAACTTCAAGATGCTGATGTGCCCAAAATGTTGGAGGACTATTTCCGTCATAAAAAAGTAAAAAAATATTGGACTAAATGGTTTAAAAAGAAAAAATTAGATCTCCTTGAATATCAATATAATTTTCATGTATGGCATCGTAATGGCTTGTGTATTACGCCAAATGTGAATCTGATTGCCAATTTGTCATTTAAAATTAATAAAAAAAGACGAATTAGAAAATTATTGAAAAAGACAATGCCTATTTTGCCCATAATACATCCTAACGAAATAAGAAGAGATTATAAAGCAGATTTATACTCTTTTAAAAAGTATTATAAACGAGATTTTATTTCCATTTTTGCAGATTGGGTATCAATTAATCTATTGGGAAATCGTCCGTAATATTGACTATTTTATTATTTATTCACTACAGAAGAGCACACAATCATGATTACTATTTTTTGCAAAAACAATAATTCCAAGAAATTAATTCGAGATGGGCATACTTTGAGGGAAATTGCGGAAGCGGAAGAGATAAAATTGACTTTTCCCATTTTGGGAGCTCTTGTTAATAATAAAGTCCGTGATCTGAATCATAAGATATACAAACCATCTATAATCTCGTTTTTTGATATAACTTCTCCGTATGGGCATGCCATGTATAAACGCTCTGCCTATTTTTTGTTCTACAAAGCGGTTAGTGATATTTTACCGGGTGTCAAACTCTATATCCAACATTCAATCTCAGGAGGAAAATATTGTGAATTGGAAAATCTGAAAGAACCGTTGACACAGGATGTCCCCGATAAAATTTCTAAAAGAATGAAGGAACTTATTGAGCTAGATATTCCTTTTGAAAGAATGGAAATGTTAACTGAAGATGCGATTGCTGAATATACGAAGCATGGATTAACCGATAAATCGGAAATTTTTAAATATCGGAACAGAATTTTTACTTCCGTTTATAAACTTGATGATAAAATTAATTACTATTACGGATTTCTGCTTCCCTCTACAGGTTACATTAAGTTGTTCACGGTTGATTTATATGAAAACGGAATGTTACTGAAAGTTCCCTCACGGAAACATCCAACTTATTTGACACCTGTCAGAAAATTCCCCAAATTATTTTCGGTTTATCGCGAATATAAGAGATGGGTTACTTTAATGCAAGTTCCTCATGTCTATAATATTAATGATAAAATTGTGAAAGGGGAAATTGGGGATTTAATTAAGATATCAGAAGCTCTTCATGAAAAGATTTTGGCGAAACTTGCAGACGAGATTTATCAGCGTCAAACCATCAAAGTAATTCTCCTTAGTGGGCCCTCCAGTTCAGGAAAGACAACTACTTGTAGAAGACTTTCTATTCAGTTAAGTATTTTGGGATACCATCCCGTTCAAATTTCTCTTGACAATTTCTTTGTGGAACGCGAGCAAACTCCTCGTGATGAAAATGGAGAGTTCGATTTTGAAGCTTTTGAAGCACTTGATCT
>CAZWCI010000026.1:11522-13551 GCA_964632815.1 uncultured Lentimicrobiaceae bacterium
TCTGCATTAGATACATTGCGGCGGTGGCAAAGTGTGCGGGAAGGCGAAGAAAAACACATCTTTCCGTTTCAAGAAAATGCGGATGCTATGTTTAACTCTTCTTTGGTTTGTGAATTGGGAGTTCTTAAGCCCTTTGCCGTGCAAATTTTAAAGGATGTTCCCGAAACCGAACCTGAGTTTGCGGAAGCAACCCGATTGTTGAAATTTTTATCTTACTTTAAAACAATACCCGAAAAAGATATTCCCAGTACATCAATCCTGAGAGAATTTGTTGGAGGAAGTAATTTTCATTACTAATTTAAATTTATATCAATGACAGAGAATTCATTATACAAAATTGGGATTACCCACGGAGATTTTAATGGGATTTCCTATGAAGTCATCATAAAAGCATTGGCAGATAATAAATTATCTGAAATATGTACGCCAATTATTTATGGAATTCCAAAAGCAGCTCTATTTTACAGAAAACGACTTAATCTTCCTGATTTCTCTTTTCAAGCCATTAAAAATGCAGACCAAGCAGGTGGAAAAAAGGTTAGTATGATGAATATTTTCGACAATGAGCTTGCCGTGACACCGGGAATATCCTCTCCGGAAGCCGGGAAAATGGCAGCCTTGGCTTTGGAAATGGCTTGCCGTGATTTGAAAAGTAATAAGATTGATGCTGTGGTTACGGCACCGATTAACAAAAGCAACATGCCGCAAGATACATTTCCCTTTAAAGGGCATACCGAGTTTTTTGCACATCACTTTTCTACTCCCGAAGCAATGATGGTGATGATTTCCGATTCCTTGAAAATGGGCTTTGTTACCCATCATTTACCCATAGAAGAAGTGCCTAAAGCAATCAATGAAGCGCTGATTTTAAAAAAAATACAAATTTTAGATCAGTCCTTAAAGTCTGATTTTTTGCTGACAAATCCTAAAATTGCCGTCTTGGCGTTGAACCCTCATGCCGGAGATCATGGAGTTATAGGTAAAGAAGATGAGCAGATTATTATGCCTGCGATTAAAAAAGCTTTTGAACTGAATATAAATGCGTTTGGGCCATTCCCTTCAGATGGATTTTTTGCATCAGGTCAATATCAGAAATTTGATGCAGTATTAGCTATGTATCATGATCAAGGTATGATTCCGTTTAAGCTCCTTTCTTGTGAAGGCGGTGTGAATTTTACCGCAGGACTTCCTATTGTAAGAACTTCTCCTGCACACGGAACTGCATACGATATTTGTGAAAAAAATATTGCCAATGAACAATCCTTGAGAAATGCAATTTATTGGGCAATCGATATCGTAAGAAATAGACAATCCAAAGAATAACTCATTCTTCTTTTTATGAAACGCCTCTTTATAGCTTCTAAAATTGATTTAGATTCCCATTTTACTTCTTTATACCAACAACTTAAATCTCAAAGTCAGTTTGATGATATTTCTTGGTCAGAACCCCAAAATTTACACCTTACATTGCGGTTTTTGGGTAAAACTCCCGATTATCAAATAGAAAATATAATTAATTCCCTAAGCTCTATATTCAAAAATTATGGGAATCTTGATTTGGAACTTTATAAAATTGGCATTTTTGGTAGCCGATATAAACCTACCGTGATTTGGCTTGGATTTGAGGATAATATGCTTTTAAAAAGCTTGTTTTCTGAAGTAGAAGATGCTCTGATTGAGTTCGGGTTTCAACCGAATCAGGGAAATTTTGTTCCTCACTTAACCCTAGGGAGAATTAAGAAAATTGATAATAAAAAAAGGTTTAATGACCGAATCGCAAACCTGCAGCCCTCATTCAGCCAAAAAATAAAAATTCAAGAATGGAGTTTGTACCAAAGTATTTTAACTCACGACTGCCCGATATATAAAATTCTACATACTTGGAAATAGAATATTTTTAGACTGTATGGATTCCTTAAAAATTCTCAATAAGCTTCTTTTTCTTGAAAAAAACATGTAAATTTGCAAACTTTTTGAAAACCACACTAATTATAAATTTTTAAAGATTACTATTTATGGAATCAAAAGA
>CAZWCI010000026.1:13651-15884 GCA_964632815.1 uncultured Lentimicrobiaceae bacterium
GAAGCATCCGTTGAAGAATTGGAAAAAATAGCCGCTGAACCAGATTATAATAAAACGAAAAAAAGAGTCGGCATTCTTAAAGCTAAAATCCTGTCACAAATAAAATTATATTATAAAGAACAATTGGATGCTCATATTCAGGCAGGTGGTACTAAAGAGGATTATGAACAAACAGCTCCTGAATGGGAAGGTAAGTTTTATCAAGCTTTGTCAGTTTTTAAAAATAATAAAGCCCATTATATTGAAGAATTAGAAAAAGAAAAAGAACGTAATCTGAAAGCAAAACTGGAGATTATTGAAGGTTTAAAAGCTTTAATCGATACAGATACCTCTCTTAAAGAAAAAAATGATAAATTTAAAGAATATCAGGATAAATGGAAAGCCATTGGTCCTGTCCCACAAAATGAGTCTAATAATTTGTGGCAAAATTTCCATTTTTACGTGGAGAAATTCTTTGATTTATTGCGTATAAATAAGGAATTTAGAAGTCTTGACTTAAAGAAAAATTTAGAACAAAAAATGGAGTTGTGTGAAAGAGCTGAGTCCTTATTATTAGAAAATTCTATTAATAAGTCATTCAAGATGCTGCAACAACTTCATGATGAATGGAAAGAGTTGGGACCGGTGCCGGAAGATAAAAAAGAGGAAATATGGGAACGTTTTAAAAATGCTTCCGACCAAATTAATCAACGCAGAAGAGAATATTATGATAAAATTTATGGAGATCAACAAAACAACTATAATGCAAAAGTTGTCCTCTGTGAACAAGTAGAAGAACTCATTGCAAAAGATCCCCAATCTATCAAAGAACACAATGAAATCAGCGATAGACTTACAGATTTTATGAAAGTATGGAAAACTTTAGGTCCAGCTCCCGGAAAATTGAATGATGAAATTTGGACTCGTTTTAAAGAATCAATTGATACCTATTTCAGTAAAAAGAAAGAATATTTTAGACAACTGAAAGAGGAGCAAATGCAAAATTACAATTTGAAACTCAATCTTGCTATTCGGGCTGAAGGAATTGCAGAACGAACCGATTGGCGACAAGCGACGGAAGAAATATTGCAATTACAAAAAGAATGGAAAAATATCGGAGCTGTGCCGCGGAAACAAAAAGAGATCATTTGGAAAAGATTCAGAGCCGCTTGTGATAAGTTTTTTGCTGCTAAATCTCACTATTTTGAAAATATTCAGGATATAGAAGCGGAAAATTTAAAAAAGAAAGAAGAGCTGATTCAGAAAATTCTTACTCATGAATTTACAACTGATAAAGAAGAAAATATGCAGGCAATGCAAAGCTATCAACGTCAATGGACTGAGATAGGTCATGTGCCAAAAAAAGAAATTGACCGCGTTTATAATGACTATCGGGAAGCCCTGAATAAAAGATTCGGAGATCTTAAAATGTCAATGGAAGATGTGAGACGAGATCGTTTTAAGAATAAAATAGACAACATCTTAAATGATCCTAATGCCAACAGATTATTAGATAAAGAAAAACGTACTCTGATTAATAAAATGACTCAATTGAAGGATGAAATTAATCTCTTAGAAAATAATCTCGGTTTTTTTGCACATTCTAAGAATGCAGATTTGCTCAAAGAAGAATTTACAAAGAAGATTGAAACAGCAAAAAAAGAGGTGAAAGATCTCGAATATAAGATTCGGATGATGGAGAAATCTAAAAAATAAGATGGCTAAACGGAAAGAAACTACTATTAAAATTAGAAATAAAAAGGCGGAGTTTGAATATTTTTTATTGACAACTTATACCGCTGGAATAGTTCTTTCCGGAACTGAAATAAAGTCGATTCGTGCAGGGAAAGCCAATTTGAATGATGCTTATTGTTCTTTTGAGAATAATGAATTATGGGTGCATAATCTTCATATTAGCCAATATTCACATGGGAGTTATAACAATCATGAACCGAAAAGAGATCGGAAATTGCTCCTTAATCGTAAAGAACTTCGAAAAATTATGTCCAAATTGAATGACGTGGGAATTACCGTAATTCCCACGTTGCTTTGGATTAATGATAATGGATATGCGAAACTTGATATCGCAATCGCTAAAGGGAAGAAAAAATACGATAAACGAGAAAGTATTAAAGAAAAAGATAATCGAAGAGAAGCGTTGAGAAATAGCCGAGAAGACTAAATTTAATTTTTATTTGAAATAGTGATTAGATTTATTATTAGGGCGTGTCGGCTTCGCCGCCGGCGCCCGGCT
>CAZWCI010000027.1:0-13408 GCA_964632815.1 uncultured Lentimicrobiaceae bacterium
TAATTATGTTCCTTATAAAAAATTTATTAATCATAAAAAACGGACTCCGGAAACCCTCTCTCCCCATTTTAAACGTTCGTTGGAAAATCTTTCCGATCATAGTATCGAAACAATTCTTCTTTCGGACCCTTTTACTGCTTCGGAGCTATATCAATACGCAGATGAAACCAATACTGTGATGTTTGTCATTGCCGTTTCCTCTCAAAAGAATCGTACTACTTTTAATCGAAAAAAAGCATTTTCTTTTATTAAACCCTCTCGTCATCCGGTACTTGTGGTGGGTAACCAAATGCCCGGGATAAATATTTTCAAACAAGTACTTCTTCCTATAGATATTTATTTGAATTCTAAAGAAAAAGCGATGTGGGCAGGTTATTTTCATCGCTATTATCAAGCACCGGTACATATCGTCTACTCGCTTTTTAAAGATGAATTTTTATTACAAAAAGTGAAAGATAATCTTGCGTTTGTGGAAAAATTGTATCAAAATCTTAATATCAATTATGCTCTTCATCCGATAACACCTCCGGTTGATAATATAGATTACCATTCGATGAAAATTGCCCCGCAGTTTCAGGCAACCCTCACCGTTATCATGATGACTCGTTATCGCTCGCTCACCGATCTCTTGTTAGGGGTTAAAGAGAAAAAAATGATAGGAAACCCAATAGGATTTCCTGTGTTGTGTCTTAATGAGCGAGATGACCTTTATGTGCTTTGCACCTGAGATTTTTTGTGAAAGTCAGGACAATTAAAATTCCTACTTGGTTATAAAACGAATGGTTTGCCCATATCCTGTTCCCTTATTATTGATGGCATAAGCTCGGATATAATATTCCGTTTCGGGCACCAAGTCAGTAACATTGAAAGTGTATGTTGAGGTCAAGTCGGTGATGGCGTTATAGCGAATGGGATTCGTGACAAAGGAAGAGTCTGTGCTGATTTCAAAGCCCTTTTCTATGATGTCAGAGTATCCGTTAAAGAGCACTGCACCGGTAAATTTCGCTGTTGAAGAGGTTAAGTCGCTTATGCCATTAGTGATCACATAAGGATTATAGACCATTTTTTCTCCAAATTGATTGATGAACGGGTAGGTAACCAATTTTCCTTTGTCATTCACAAAAGAGGCATTTTGAGAGGCAATTCTTCCGGAAGTGGCAATCCCTTCTCCGGTAGTTTCGACACGAGAAAAATAGATAGTGGCGACATTGCTGTAAGCTATTCCGCACTCATTACTATATACTCGTCGATAAGTCATATTGACAGGTGTCGTAGACGTGGGAATATAAGAGGAGTTATTACTATTGAAAATATCCTGATAAAGAATCTCATCAAAGGAGGATTGCCACTGATAGCTATTTGTGCCGCTACCACCAGAAGCACTTATTGCATCCTGAATAGGTAATCTTGGTAAGTTGGCTGCGGTGTATTGGACTTCCGGCTCGATGACGCCACCTGAAAGTGGCGCATGAACCAATATGTTTACGGTATCTGTTAAATCTGGTCCACAAATAGGGGAATTAGGAATATACAAAATATAGGAAAATAATCCTGCTTCTTGAGGGGTTCCCGAAATAGATATGGGGAGTGTGGGGTGGTTGAGGTTGTTTACTGTAATCCCGGAGGGTGGCGTGACAGAGTCCAAAGTACCTTGCCAATAAAGTTGTTCGGTTCCCATGCTGAGATTTCCCAAGGTGTCAAAATAGGTTATTTCCGGCATGGCATTGCCGTAACACAAACTTTGGTCGGTTGCATTGCGCGGAACTAAATGAGTGGGAGAGGCAATGTATAACTCAAATGATCCCGTTGAGGTTAGCCAATCTCGATTACATCCGTCTTGTACTTGACGCACAAAAGTATATTGCCCCGGAGTATTTGCATAATAAGCCGAGGGGATGTATGAAGAATCCTCCGACTCTGAGATGGGCATATTATTGACCAACCAGCGATAATATAATGCTCCGTAAGCCGGAATCCCGTCATTTATCGAAGCAATCGGATCAATGGTTGCCCCCGAACAAAGAGTATCCACCAACTCAGTGATAATCCCCGGATCCGGATCTTCGTATCGGAAGACCTCAATTTCAGCCGGAATACCTGAACAATAAGGTTCATTTATGTAAGAGTAACGGATGTAACGTAAAGCTGAATCGCCTCTTGCCAAGTTCAAATTTTGGTAAGTACTGTCCTCGTAAAGAAAAGCACTCTGATCAGTCCACTCATATTTGTATTCGGCAGGAGAGGAATTTACTGAAATTAAGTACAAACTATCACAAGTGCTCTGCGGAGAAGTGACCAGTGGAACTTCAGGTTGCGAACGAATAGCAATAAAAGAAGAATCGAATACCGAAGGACAAGTGCTGAATGTAGGTATTACTTCTGTGATGAAAAATAGGGTGTCGTAGGTGTTGAAATTCCTGAAACTGATGTGTCTTGGATAGCTATGATCATGAAAATTAATTACATAATCAAAATAAGGGATAGTATCAATCAACCCAAAGCGATGAAAAGTGTCATTCCATGAGGTTCCCCAATAAATAGTTACCCAATTGATAGATTCAAGCCCATCTGTAACATAAGAAGAAATTTCATAATTTAACCAGTGTGTGGTGTCATTCTCGCATGTTGTTTTATTCGGAATCGGATATCGAATGTTTATAGGAGTTGTGATTTGCCATATTTTATGAGATATTGAGGATGTGTCAAGTGATACTATAGTATCATTTTCAGCAATAATGGTTGTGGTGGAGACCAACATCAATGAGATGATTACAAAATCCCCGGCACTAGTTTCAATTTGATTGGGAGCTTCTACGATCGATACTCCCGGGGTTGAGGGAAGAACGTAATTGAGGGTATCTTCTCCTTGTATAAGGGTGATATAATCAGATGAATCGGCAGCAAAAATCTCCCAAGACGACAGATAATATGTTATACCACTACTGCCGTAAATGTATTCATATTGATATTCGTAGTGCTGGATCATAGGATTAAATCCCGGAATGTAAATATTTGTTAATCTTACAGAATCTGCATTTTTACATACAATAAAGTCAGAAGGAACAGGAGTGTAAATGATTGTAGAATCAGGTTGTATAAATCCAATGTATTCGAAAAAAATGGGTTCAACACAGCGAAAAGCATAGCCCCCACATGGAACGTATTTGATTTGTATGCCGTTAAAACCGGAGGTGATATGTTCTGTGGTACGAATAATAACAGTGTCATTTGGAATGGTATCCCAAACTTGCCATCGATTTTCCCGAGAGGAGAATATCCGAATCTGATAATTACATCCATATAAGGTCGGGGGTAAATATATTGAACTCCAAAGAGAATCGGTGTACACCAAAGTGTCTATTTGAACCGGTGTTGTATGGTCTATTATACGTATAGTGTCACTCCCATTCATAATCGTTAAGATAATTCCCGGTTCGTGTTGGGTCGGAAAAATCTTCATGTAGATACTATCGGACGCAATACATCCGGGTTGGTTGACGGTGACTTTTACCCAACCGCTATTATTTATAAACAAATCATTTATAATTAGAGAATCTGATGTACCGATCTGATTTACTGGGAATCTCCAAGTTCGAGAACTTCCGAGAACAGATGATTTGAAAATGGCAGTATTGTTTTCACATACATATAGGGAGTCATTTACAATTATTCCGTCCGACTCAGATGAAAGCAAAATTTTAGGTAATGCTCTTGTTGTAAGTGTCATCGAAGAAAGAGTAGAAGCGCAACCGTCTTCGTTACGAACTTGTAGGGTAATGGTCTGTACTCCGCTCTGAGATGTTCCAGCAGTATAACTGCTATTCGTTGTAAAAGAGGTGCTATTCCAATTGTAAAGAGTTAAGGTGTCATCACTGCGATTGGTTATAGTCGCTGTGATGATTTGATCTCCGCTGTTTTGACATACTGTGTAAGAGGTTGGTAATGTAATACGCGGTCTCGATTTTACCTGCAACTGTAATGATGCAGTACAATTATTGCCATCTGTATATGAGACTATTGCATTTTGATCGGTGGTAACATTGGCGGCCTGAATGATTAAGGTGCTGTTGTTCAATATAACACTGCCTGCCGTTGGATTGTTGATGGTGCTCATGGCTCCGATAATATTGCCCACTGTTGTAATGGAGATGGTATCGGTGTCACTTCCGCATAAAGTCAATAAAGAGCTGCTTAAAACAGGGGTTGTGTAACTTGTAATAGTTAAAGGACCCGCAATGGTCTCGCAATTATTTAAAGTATCGGTAACTTTGACCCAATAGTCTCCCGCAACTTGAGTAGTGTAATCGGATTGAGTGGCATTCTCTATAGGAGGCGTTGAGATAGGATTTCCATTATACCAGGCAAATTGAAATGGTTTTCCTGCAAGGGTGTTGGCCGAGAGGGTAACACTATCCCCACCGCAGATTGCGTTGTTGGGATTGCTTGCGGTTAAGGAAATAACCGGTTTTTCATTAACCGTAATGTCAATCGGAATCCGTTGCGTGCTGACACACCCGTTGGTGAGTGCCTCTCCGGCGTAGTAACGAATTGTGCCGATTTGCTCCGTTGAGGGGGTTACTGAAATACTTGCACTCCCTTCATAGAGCTGTGTGTAGTAATAGACATGATTGGTAGGAGAACTGGGTGATGCCATCAACGGTTGTGCCGTATCGCCTTGACAATAATATAAGTTTGACTCTGAAACTGTGGGAACCGATTCAAATGAGATTACTTGAATGTTGAATTTGGAATAACACCCTTCTCCCGGAAAGTCTGCATAATAGCTGTAAGTTCCGTATAGATTAGGAAACCCTGTTTCCATTGTGTACTCCACTGCCCCCTCTACCGGATCATACAACGACGGATTGTACTGGTTGTAAAAACGCGTCCCAATAGGAAAAAATCCGTTTACATCAGTGAAGGGAATGACATCCGAGATGTTGCAATAGGTAAATACCCGCACCAATGAATCTTGTACAGCTCCACAATTTTCACTGATGAATTCATTTGCATCAATGATGACTTCAAGCGTTCCGTAAATCGGACTGCCCACACATTCTCCTTCCGTTTCGTATCCCTGGATAAATGAAATATTGGCAAACGATACATCACTAAGTCCGCCTTCCCCGCTAATGTACCCCGAAACTTCATTGGAGGTATTACAGTTGCTTCCCGCCAAAATGGAACAATCCTCTGTGATTTTGAAGCGATAATAAAGCGTTGCCGGAATGTCATTGATGGTGCCGTTCGGAATCGTATCCAATGTCCAAATAATAGAACCGGCAGACCCTTCTAACGGATCAAAATAGTAGTTTCCGTTCACTCCGGGTTCATATTGAGCAGTGGAGGATAGGTACTCTCCCGTATATGGCAACGGAATAACAATCCTCGCATTTACTATTTCTTCGGTTCCTAAGTTACGTACCTCTAATTTGTACTCTAACTCTTGTCCGGGATAAATAACCAAATAGGTAGAGTCCTCCGGTATGGCAATGTTATTGATTTTGGAAACTACATTTACCCCGTCTAAAGTGGGTATATATCCATCAACGGACACAATAAGTAAATATACACTAAAGATATCCCCTGTCGTGCCAAAACGGAATGTAGCTTCGGTTTGCTCATTCGTGATTAGACTATTATTAGTATTGTTAATCTCAAACATGGCCACATCAATCCCGGTGTTGTTCACCAAATTGGGATTCCTATTATTACTTCCGGTAAGAATGGAACTGTTGAAAAAATTGTTCGCAGTGTTTCCGCTATGACTTAAAGGGACATATGTATCAGTCGGATTTTTGAGTTGCATATAATCACCTGAAATACCCAAGTTCCCATCAGTGGCCATTGTCCCTAATTTTAAATGAACTTGTCCACTTTGTAGTGTATGAAAACCTTCAATATCAATTTCTACCTGTGTGGTGGAGGAATCTATATGCGTATATCCATCAAAAATCGAAATATTTCTCCAGTCCATCAAATTATTCTGATAAATGACAACCAATCCCCAACCTCCGGCAAACCCGACACTGCCGCCATCCCCTTCTTCCAAGGCCATATTGGCTAAAAAATAATCACCCAATCCATGTTGTTTTACATAGTCGGTTACTTCGGCATAACCGGTATAAATGTAGTGATCCGTTGTCGTTGGATACCAAATATTCTGGGGGGAAGCTATAATCGATTGGTATTGCAAGTCGTTTTCGTGCTTAAATAATACTTTATTTTTATTGATGGTAATGGGGGGGGTGATAAACTGAAGTTTGATATTGAAGAAAGAGGTATCAGTAAAATCATAAGGACTCGCTTTTTTAGAAAATTCCAAAATAAAATCACCGGTAAATATTTCGTAAGGAGTCAGCAAAGTGCCTTTGATGACGGTTGCGGAGTCGGGAACATACACTGGTGAAAATATGGCAGGTAAGGTGTCCGTTTGCCAATTTCTCGTTACGGTTATATAAGGATTGTTTGCTCCATGGAAGTTAAATTGAACAATTTCTCCGGAAGTAGTAACAGTATATGTGGTAATGTTGTTTTCCATAATGCCGCTTCCGGTTATTTCTAAGCTTTTTCCGTCTCCGGAAGAGCCAGAGCTAAGCGTGTAGTCGGTTTCGGTTTCCGTTACAATGGTCACATACGAAACATCTGAGGCAGGAGTGGGATTAGTCCGTTTGGTTAAGCTGTTGATATACATGGTACAATTCCCTGTGCTCAGTTGGTAAGGTTTGTTGAAAGTTACCGTTCTCGTTTCGCCCGAAGAGGGTGAACTATTCGTTGGGAAAGTGACGTCATTATAGCGTACTGCCGGGTTGTTGCCTACTTGGATGGTAAGCAGATATCCTCCTCCGGTAGTGCTTCCGCCGTAAAATCGAAAGATGACTATGTCTCCACCTCCGTCCGGCGTGAATGTATAGGTATTTATATTATTGTTGTTGGCCCCGGAACTCTCTATGGTCAATAAGTAACAACTCAATTGCGTGCCTTCCCAATTGTACGGAAAGGTTTCCATCGTTCCCCCGATTACCCAAGAACTCAGTCCGGTAGAGTCACTGGAAGAACGTCCCGACCAATACAAGCCGGCAAACATAATATCCGAACAATTCGGATTAGCTCCGTTTTCATTTGAGAAAATTAACTCTGCCGATGAAGAATTGATAGTGAAAGGATCATCATCAATATCAACATATTTCATCATCGTGTTGTAATTGTTGGCAGTCGGAGTATAGAATTCCGGAGTTAAATTAGTATTTCCGATGAGCTGAAAGTCCCCTTTTATATAGTAGATATAGCGCTCCGGATGATATACGGACGCCCTTTGCGTAAAAGGAACCTGTACCTGCGAAAAGGAAAGAATAGGTAATAATAATACAAATAAAAATGTGAATATTTTTGTAGATTTTGTTCTATATTTATAAAAAAAACATTCGCTCTTTTTCATTGTAACACAAGGTTTTATGAATGAGTGATTTGAGGTTAAAAAAACGCTCAATTAAAAACATACAATAATGAACAAAAAAAGTTGATTATAGTTCATAAATTAATTTATTTAATTGAATAAAAGTTGATTTTTTTTTTGGCGTGCCGGCTTCGCCGTCGGTGTCCGGTTCCAAGTCCGCGGCCGGTAGTCGTGTTGCCGCAAAGCCACAAAAAGAGCTTCCTCCGGTCGCTTTTTTGTGGCAGCGGCAACATCGCCTCCCGGACCTTGCGGGCTTTCCACCTACCCCCTCACGCGCGGAAAGGCAAGTGTAATCATCAATATAAAAATTGAAAGTATTTAAAAAAAAGTGGGGAGATGACATAAAAAAAACGTTGATAAACCTTTTACCAACGTTTTGTGTTCCAGCTGGGATTCGAACCCAGGACCCCATCCTTAAAAGGGATGTGCTCTACCTGCTGAGCTACTGAAACATCCTTTTTGTTTTGGACTGCAAAAATACACTTTTTATTGATTTCATTGGTTGTTTTTTTACGATAATCCTATTTTTTATTTTAATTTATTGAAAATTAGAGAAATAAAAAAATATTTATTTTTTTTTAACAAATTGGATAATTCGTATTATTTTTTATTATATTTGTGTTGGTAACATCTTGAAAAATAGATATATAAAATAAATCCAACGGGGAGAAATAGTTGACATTTTTGCAGGATAAACGGCGTATGCTCTTTGCGATTTGCAACTTTTACATTTTCTGAAATTGAAAAATGACACACCATTTTAAATCTGTTTTGTATGAAAAAATTAATTTTAAGACCAACAAAAGATTCTATCACGATCTGTCTGCCCGAAGATTGGGTAGGAAAACCAATCAGTTGTATTTTACAGCGCGAAGATGAACCGCTAACACCCGTCGAACTGCAAGAGGCTGAGTCGGACTATTCCTTAGTGCGCGGCTCTATTGAAGCATTGTGGGACTGTGAAAAGGAGGACGAATTATGGAAAGATATCTGAAAGGCGATGTTGTTATCATCCCGTTTCCTTTCTCATCACTGAAACAGTACAAATGCCGCCCGGCCTTGGTGCTGGCTTCTTTGAAAGGAGAAGATGTTATTTTGTGCCAAATCACCTCCCAATTTAAGAAAAGTCGCTATTGTGTACCGCTCGATATTCAGAACTTTTCTCAAGGTGGCTTGCCGATTCCATCGTTTATCCATTGCGCCTTTGTGTTTACAGTGAGTAAGAATTTGATTGTGAAGAAAAAAGGAACTATCAATATGGGCACCATGGTACGGGTACTCCAAACATTCGGAACTGTTTTTGCCATGGGGGAGATGCGCGAAGGTGCCGTCTGATTTTTTTTTCCGAAAGTTGCATTTTTTGTATATTTGCATTTTTATCAAAAATGCAACAAAAAGCTGAAAATATTGCAATTAAGCTGAAAATATTGCCCCAAAAACCGGGGGTATATCGCTTTTTGGATGCCAATGAAACTGTCATTTATGTCGGGAAAGCAAAAAATCTGAAAAAACGGGTTTCTTCCTATTTTAATAAAAAACACGAAGCTTCTAAATTAAGATTGCTGGTGAGTAAGATTCGGGATATTCAAACTACCGTTGTGGATTCGGAATGGGAAGCTCTTTTGCTCGAAAATAGTTTGATTAAACAATACAAACCGCGGTATAACAGTATGTTGAAAGACGACAAAACATATCCGTGGATTGCCGTTACCCGTGAACAGTTTCCCCGAATTTATACCACGCGAAATCCCGACCGTAACCGCGATGATTTGTTCGGTCCCTTCGCTTCGGTTCGCTATATGAATACTTTGCTCGAAACGATTTTTCAACTCTTCCCTATTCGTTCGTGTCGCTCTTTTCCCAAAGATCACATGCCTTGTATCCAATATCAAATCAAACGATGTGCTGCTCCGTGCGCCAACTTAATTTCCCAAAAAGATTATGCCGAAAATATCCGAAAAGCGGTAGAAATGATTAAAGGAAATACCAGAGATGTGATGAAACAAATGCACGACGAAATGATGGATTTTGCTGCTCGCTGGGAATTCGAAAATGCGCAACGAATTAAAGAAAAATTGGAAATTCTCGACTCCTTCCGCGGAAAATCGGTTGTGGTTAATCCCGATATTACCCAGGTGGATGTATTTTCTTTGGTCGAAGACGAAGAGTGCGGATATGTGAACTTTATTCGGGTGATGGAAGGTGCCGTTACACAAGCATATACCGTGGAAATCAATCAGAAATTTGATAAAAGTAGTGAAGACCTTCTCTGGATGGGGATGTTGGCTATTGAAGAACGTTTTGGTAAACTGAATCCCGATATTATCGTTCCCTTTTTACCCCTTATAAAACATCCGGGGTATCGTTTTACAGTGCCGCAAAAAGGTGATAAAAAGAAGTTGCTCGATCTGTCTGCGAAAAATGCGACCATGTATAAGTTAGAAAAATATAAAAGAAGGGAATTGGTCAATCCCGAGCGACACCAACAACGTATCTTGTTGGCAATGCAGACTGCATTGGGAATGAGTACGTTGCCGCGCCATATTGAATGTTTTGATAATTCAAACACCCAAGGCGAAGATCCGGTGGCCGCAATGGTGTGTTTTTTAGATGGAAAACCGGCAAAGAAAGAGTATCGCCATTACAATATCAAATCGGTCACAGGTCCCGATGACTTTGCCTCTATGGAGGAGGTGGTTTATCGCCGCTATAAACGATTGAAAGACGAAAATTTACCCCTTCCCGATTTGGTCATCATTGACGGAGGAAAAGGGCAACTTCATGCTGCATACAGCGCTCTGCAGAAACTACAATTGGAAAACCGAATTCTCTTAATAGGCATTGCCAAACGATTGGAAGATATTTATAAAGTCGGAGATGCTCTGCCACTGTTTTTAGATAAAAAGTCAGAAGCCCAAAAGCTCATTCAACGTATTCGCGATGAGGTTCATCGCTTTGGAATTACCCACCACCGAAAAAAAAGAACCAAAACAGGAATGTCATCCCAAATGGATGAAATTCCTGGAATAGGCAAAGTGCTCGCCCAAAAATTATTAAAACATTTCAAAAGTGTGAAGCGAATTTCGGAAGCAGGGGAAGATGAAATTGTATCTTTGCTAGGAAAAGCAAAAGCTGCTAAGGTCTATTCTTTTTTTCATCCGCAAGAACTGAAATAATTCTCTATATTTTTTGTACTTTTGCATCTTGTTTAAAAGCTTATTAAAAAGGTGATTTAAAATATTCAGATATGATGAAAAGAAGCAAAATTATCGACGTACTCAAAAGACCGGAATCCATTGGGATTGGCAATCAAGTAAGTGTAAAAGGGTGGGTAAGAACAAAGAGAGGCAATAATGCTGTCGCTTTTATAGCCCTGAATGATGGTTCTATAGTACATAATGTGCAGATTGTAGCCGATTTATCGAAATTTGATCCGGAGTTGATGAAAAAAGTGACTACAGGTTCGTGTATTCATGCCATCGGTAAATTGGTGGAGTCACAAGGAAAAGGACAAAGCGTTGAAATTCAAGCAGAGTCCATTGAATTGTATGGTACTGCCGATTCCGAAACCTATCCTTTGCAAAAGAAAGGACATAGTATGGAATTTTTACGTGAAATTGCTCACTTGCGCCCAAGAACTAATTATTTTGGATGTGTGTTGCGGCTTCGTCATGCTATGGCTTTTGCTATTCATAAATATTTCAACGACCATGGGTACTTTTATATGCATACCCCACTCATTACCGGATCGGATGCAGAAGGCGCCGGAGCTATGTTCAATGTGACAACCTTTGACCTGAACAATGTTCCCAAAACACCGGAAGGGAAAGTGAATTATGCCGAAGATTTTTTCGGAAAACCAACATCCCTGACTGTCTCCGGTCAACTCGAAGCAGAACTTGGAGCATTGGCACTCGGAGCTGTTTATACTTTCGGTCCGACTTTCCGCGCTGAAAATAGCAATACGCCCAGACACCTTGCCGAATTCTGGATGATTGAACCCGAAATCGCATTTTTCGATATCCACGACAATATGGACCTCGCCGAAGATTTTGTAAAGTATTTGGTCAATTATGCCTTGGAAAATAATGAAGATGACCTCCGCTTTTTGAACGATATGTTCGATAAAGAGCTTATCGATAGACTTAAATTTGTTGTTAACAATGAATTCATAAGACTAACATACACCGAAGCTATCAAGATACTTCAAGAGAGCGGAAAGAAATTTGAATTCAAAGTAGATTGGGGTGTAGATCTTCAAGCGGAACATGAACGCTATTTAGTGGAACAACACTTCCAAAAACCGGTTATCCTGACCGATTACCCGAAGGATATTAAGGCCTTCTATATGAAACAAAATGAGGATGGTAAAACGGTGCGTGCCATGGATGTGCTCTTTCCGAAAATCGGAGAAATTATCGGTGGCTCACAACGGGAGGAAAATTACGATAAGTTGCTGCAAAGAATCAATGAAATGAATATTCCTGAAAAAGATGTTTGGTGGTATTTAGAAACCAGAAAGTTTGGAACAGCACCCCATGCCGGCTTTGGTCTCGGCTTTGAACGTCTGTTGCTCTTCGTAACCGGAATGACCAATATCAGAGATGTGATTCCTTTCCCCAGAACACCGCAAAACGCAGAATTTTAGTAGCTGTAGTGCTTGCTTTTGCCAAAAATAAATATTTTGAAAAGAAAAATTGCAATATTAGGATCTACGGGATCAATGGGTGTTCAAGCACTACAAGTGATTGAAAAATTATCGCATTTGCTCGAAGTGGAGGTGCTTACCGCTAATCAAAATGCTGATTTGCTTATTATTCAAGCAAAAAAGTTTATGCCTAATGTGGTTGTTATTGGCAATGAAGATGCCTACGAATATGTGAAACAAGCACTGTGGAAGGACGATATCAAAGTGTATGCCGGCTCAAAAGCAATTTGTGAAGTTCTTGAAATGAGTACGATCGATATGGTACTCTCTACCATTGTCGGAATCGCCGGATTGCGTCCCGTTTATCATGCGATTGAGATGGGAAAGCCGATTGCGTTGGCTAATAAAGAAACATTGGTGGTGGCAGGAGAACTTATTACTACTACCGCCCAGCAGAAGGGAGTAAATCTATTTCCGGTCGATTCAGAACATTCTGCTATTTTTCAATCCTTGGCGGGCGAATTTCATAACCCAATCGAAAAACTGATAATTACAGCTTCAGGAGGTCCGTTTAGAGGAAAAACAAGCGATTTTCTTGCACATGTATCTAAAGCAGAGGCACTAAATCATCCCAATTGGACTATGGGTAATAAAATTACCATCGATAGTGCAACTATGATGAATAAAGGGTTGGAAGTGATTGAGGCAAAATGGCTATTTGGAGTGCCGGTGGACCAAATTGAAGTGGTCGTTCATCCACAATCAATTGTCCATTCGCTCGTGCAGTTCAAAGATGGTTCGATTAAAGCTCAATTGGGATTGCCCGATATGAAATTGCCCATTCAATATGCCCTAACTTTTCCACATAGGGAATTTAATGATTTTCCCCGCTTCTCCTTTGCAGATTACCCGAAACTTACTTTCGAATCACCCGACCATGCAAACTTTCCATGCCTGAATCTTGCCTATGAAGCGTCACGACAAGGCGGAAATCGCCCTTGCGTACTCAATGCAGCCAATGAAGTGGCCGTGGATGCATTCCTGAAAGATAAAATCGCATTTACGGATATTTACAAATGGATCGAAAAAGCACTACTTACAATTCCTTTTTCCACTCCTCAAACCATTGACGAATACCTTGAAGTCGATGAGGAAACGCGCTCTTTTTTAAAGTCATAAACAAGCCAATTGTAAATAATTGCAGGTTTAATGAAAAAATGTATTTTTGTAAAATTATAGACAGGTTATATGATTAAAATTTTGGAGATAATTGGTGAATATTTCCTCTTTCTGTGGCGTGTTTT
>CAZWCI010000027.1:13508-15765 GCA_964632815.1 uncultured Lentimicrobiaceae bacterium
CGTATTGAAGGAGGTGCCCTTGAATTGGGAGAAGCCAATACAAAAGGAATTGTGGTGGCAAGTTTTGTGGTGCTCGTTCTGAATTTGGTAATTACTCAAATTATGTTGTAACATGATCGAAGTTAACGAAGTTTCTAAATATTTTGGAGAAAAAAGAGTGTTGAAGCAGATTTCAACCGTATTTGAAGAAGGAAAAGTAAATTTGATTATCGGGCGTTCCGGCTCCGGAAAAACGGTGTTGATGAAATGTCTTGTTGGGTTATTATCTCCTGAAGAAGGAGCTATTTTGTATGATGGACGTGATTTTCATCGTCTTTCTGCCGATGCAAAAAAAATGTTGCGTTCCGAAATGGGAATGGTTTTTCAAGGGGCTGCCCTCTTCGATTCATTGACCATTCAGGAAAATGTGATGTTTCCAATCAATATGTTGCAAAAAGATAAGAGAGATGAGGAAAAATTGGAAAGAGTTAATCTTTGTCTGAAAAGAGTGGATCTCCAAAATGCCAATAATCTCTATCCTGCGGAATTAAGCGGCGGAATGAAGAAAAGAGCCGCCATCGCCCGCGCTATCGCCTGCAATCCTAAATATCTGTTCTGCGATGAACCGAACTCCGGCCTCGACCCTAAAACTGCCCTGATTATTGACCAACTGATTATTGAAATCACCCATGAATATGGCATTACAACTATCGTCAATACCCACGATATTAACTCCGTAATTACTATCGGAGAGTCGATATCTTTTATTTATGAAGGAAATATGGAATGGAGAGGGAATAAAGATAATGTGCTGATTTCAGATAATGAACTGCTTAATGATTTTATCTTTGCCCAACCTCTGACACAAAAAATTAGAGATTTAAGCTAAGCTATTTATAGATTTTGGAGATGAATTTTCTTGATATATTGATGCTTATTCCTATTGCGTGGTTCGGTTTTAAAGGACTTAAAAACGGACTTATTAGTGAGTTGTTCTCTATTATAGCACTAATCCTTGGTACATGGGCAACGTTTGAGTTTTCATCAGTAGTGGCTTCATGGTTCGGAGATGGACGAGTGGCAAAATTTTTGGCTTTCGCTATTCTCTTTATTGGTGTACTTGTTCTGGTGTATTTTGCTGGTAAATTAGTTGAGAAAATAGTAACCCTCGTTGTTCCTGATATTGTAAACCATCTTTTTGGACTTCTTTTCGGTGCCTTTAAAGTGGTGTGTGTCTTTAGTATTCTCTTTTATGCTATTAATTCTTTGGATAAACATGAGTTTTTCTTTAAAGCAAAAGTGAAAGAGGAATCCTTACTCTATAAATATGTAGAACCCGTCACTGGAAAATTTCTTAAATGGAGGGAGGCTCAAGAATTGAAATCTCAAACGAATGAAGAATGTAAAGAGGAAGAGCATGAAGGTGACCATTGATGAAAATTCCGGTTTTTGCTTTGGGGTGATTCAAGCTATTGAACAAGCAGAATATTATTTATCCCAATATAATCATCTCTATTGCCTTGGAGATTTGGTCCATAATAATGAGGAGATGAAAAGATTGACAGCTCAAGGACTTGAAGTTATTTCCTATGACCAATTTAAGCATCTTAAAAATACGCGTGTGTTGATTCGGGCACATGGTGAAGCTCCGGAAATATACGAAATAGCAAGGCAAAATAATGTGGAGTTGATAGATGCTACCTGCCGCGTAGTGCTTGGACTTCAAAAACATATTAAAAAAAGTTTTGAAAATGAAGATTTTGCAAATGGTCAAATTCTTATTTTCGGAAAAAAAGGACATGCCGAAGTGATTGGCTTGCTCGGACAGACCGATAATAAAGGGTTTGTTATAGATTCTCCCCAAGATATCGAAAAAATTGATTGCTCAAAACCCACAATACTCTACTCTCAAACGACTCAAAATCTTGAAAAATATTCTGAGATTGTGGACCTTATCCGCCAAAAATATGCCGAAAAAGGAAATGAATACCTTTTTGTCTATTATGATACTATTTGCAGACGGGTTGTAAATCGAGCTACAGAAATTCAAGAGTTTGCCGCTCAATATGATAAAATTATTTTTGTTTCCGGAGAAAAAAGCTCCAATGGCTTGTATCTATTCGATTTGTGTAAGAAAATTAATCCAAACTCTTTCTTTATTTCTCAAGTGAACCAATTGGATGAGATTCCTTTTTTATCAAATGATCATATCGGAATTTGCGGGGCAACTTCTACACCGATGTGGCTGATGAAAGAGGTGGAAAAATATGTTAAAGAA
>CAZWCI010000028.1:0-5860 GCA_964632815.1 uncultured Lentimicrobiaceae bacterium
ATCAGGCACTTTTGATTATTTTTTGACGGTTTTTATTTTTTACCGGACAGCAATGTTTTGTTTCTTTATGCTTTTTTAAAGGAAAAAAAGAAAAATTTACGGAAACAAATGGGGAAAACTAATATTTATAAAAAATTATTGTCAAAGGTAATTTTGTAATAACTATTTATGGAAGATAAACCTCTAAAAAAGAGACTGCTACTTCAGGAATTAACAGCATTTCTGAACATGAAGCCGGGATAAGAATAACTTCGCCTTTTTGCATCGTTACTTTTTCTTGTCCATCCATCACCAATAAAGCACTTCCGTTGACACAGATATAGATAATAAATGAATCTATATCCACAAAGATTTTTTCTATAGGTTTGTTATAATGCAAGAAGTTAATATTAAAATAGTTAGAACGAACAAGCGCATTAGTCCCTTCTTCATATTGTTTGTAATCTATTTTAGGGCTTGGTTGCTCATCAAAATTCAAAACTTTGATGGCTTCATCGGTATGGAGGGGTCTTAATTGTCCATTTTGATCGGGACGATTCCAATCAAAAATGCGGAATGTCGTATCAGAAGATTGTTGAATTTCGGCTAACAAAACACCTTTTCCAATGGCATGAACAGTACCGCCGGGGATGAGAAAGACATCTCCTGGTTTAACTGTAATAAAATTCAACAATTCGTTTACCCTACCCTCTTGCAATTTATTAAGATATAAAGACTTATCAACTCCTTCTTGAAAACCCACATATAAACCGGCACCGGGATCTGCATCCATCACATACCACAACTCCGTTTTAGCATGAGCATTAGGAATCTGAGCTGCTCCTTTCTCATCTGGATGTACTTGAACGGATAAGCTCTCTGCAGCATCAATAAATTTAATCAATAATGGAAAATTTGTACCGAAATTTTCAAAAACATGTTCCCCAACTAAATCTCCCATATAGACTTCGAGCAATTCATCCAGCGTATTTTCTGCAAGGAATCCATTAACCACTTGAGATAAATCATTTGGAAGACCTGAAATCTCCCAGCTTTCACCACAAAGAGTAAGGGGAGCGTCTGATTTTCCGAGCAATTGATTAATTTTGCTTCCGCCCCAAATTTTATTCTTATAAATAGGGGAAAATTTGAATGGATAAAGAGATAGATCTGGCATAATGGAACTTATTGACTATGAAATTTTCTAATTTTACGAACATATTTCGGCATTTTTTGATCAGGATTTCGTCCTTTTACGATAGGAAGGAAGCTCCATTTACCATCGTCCTCAATAAATCCCTGATTCAAACTTGATTCAGGAACCATATAGGCAGAAATACCATCCAACCCGTCATCCATAGGAACCAATTGTTCAAAAATAATCATATCGGTAAATACCGTTTTATTTATCATTTTCCGGGTTTTGGGATCACGTTTTCCGGTATTGACGTCATAGGATTGATTCTCGTATTTGAGGAAAAAAGTCGAATTTTTAGCATAATCGAAAATTAAGCGTGAAACTTTTTGAGGATATTTTTTAAAAATATTGGCTCCAAAGACAGGAGTTCCATTAGATTTAAAATAGAGTACTTCAATAATTTTCTGATTTGTAAACAGGTTATTTGCATTAAAACCAAGAAGTGTATAATAGGTTCTCTGTTTTGATTTAAGCGGAATAAGCTGAAAATAGACAGCACCGTACCACAAATTATGATTTCCCACATTGGTATTCGGATAATCCATCATATTTCGTTTGTCGTACAACGGATACAAAACATACTTTTTTCGTCCTTCATTATATACATGTAGAAAACCAAAATTCTCACATGTAAAATCATTTTTGAATAAATTCCAAGTGAAAATTTTGAATAATTTATCAGGTGAAGTTAACACCGAAAAATTTTTGACGGAATCCCAAGGAAATTTAAAAGCATTTTTTTCATTCAAAACCATCTCCAAAACATTCATAAAATCTTCATTCGCCTTATAACGTTCTAATTCAGATCTATCATAAATCACTTTCTCTCTAAGACGAATTAAAGAATCTTCCCAAAAACGGAAATCAAAATCCTTTTGTGCGAAAAGGGTTGAAAAATATCCGAGAAATAAGAGAAAAAAGCTAATTTTTTTAATCATGATAAAGGCAACTAACTTCTTCTTATTTTATGAATATCTGATGAATCCCAGGATTGAAATAGTAAAATATCATGAATTGTTTTAATAAGTAAGATAAAAATCCGTAAATCCTTTTCTGCAAACCACTTGATGGCAGCATCTTCTTTTCTACAAGCAGCAGCAAAAATAGATAGAAAATCCAATTTGTATCGCTTTAGCCATTGGATCGCATGTTCCTCATTATCAATAGCATTACTCAGAACAGCAAATTCAGGATAGCCGTTTTTGAGTAACCAATCAAGAGCCTCGGTATCTGAATTAATTGCTGCAGATAAGGCAGATAATTCAGGAAAACCATTTTCAAGCAAAAAGTCGGAAAACTTTTTCACTCCTTTCAGACTTTCACCAAAAGCCAGTAAAATCTTAGGTTCGTAATCGGTTAAACAGTGCACGATGAAATAATTTATGGTTTTAATTCTTGTTCTATAATAGATTTTAAAACTTCTTTGTCTTGGTACCCCAGCACAACAGTAGGATCTCCTTTTACGGGAAAGAAATATAAAGTTGGGATGGATTTAATTTCTAAATCTTCTGCAATTTCTTTTTCCACCATTAAATCTACTTTATAAATAATAATTTTTCCACCATACTCTTCTGCAAGAGCTTTTAGATGGGGATCCATCATTTTACAAGGTCTGCACCAATCTGCGTAAAAATCCACAACTGCAGGAATATCACCTTTATAACTGGCATTAGGAGCCGTATAATCAAAAACCTTGGAAAGAAATTCTTGTTTGGAAATTTTTACAATTTGCGTATTTCCATTAGTTTGACCTATGCCAACAGGGCTAAATGCAAGCATTGAGATAAGGGCAACCACAAAACAAATTATTTTTTTCATATAAATTGGGGTTAATTTTTTTTAATAAAATGGAGAAAAGTAAATTTTATGATACTATAACGTTTACGATATTGCAAAATTGTTTATTTAAGACCACTTCTTTCAAGCAATGCATTGATTTTCGGTTCTCTGCCCCTAAATTGAACAAAAAGAGTCATAGGTTTTTCTGACCCTCCTTTAGAGAGAATATTTTCCACATATGCATCTGCTGTTTTTTTGTCAAAAATTCCGTTTTCTTTAAATAGAGAAAAGGCATCTGCATCAAGTACTTCTGCCCATTTGTAGCCATAATAACCGGCGGCATAACCTCCCGAGAAAATGTGAGAAAATGCCGTACTAGTACATGTCCCTTCAACGGTAGGTAAAAATTCTGTACGTGCAATGGCTTTTCTTTCCATAGAAACTACATCCTCAATAGTATTAGGATTGGTAGTGTGCCACATCATATCTAACAAGCCAAAAGTCAATTGACGACAAGAAGCATATCCTGCCAAATAATTATCAGAATTCTTAATTTTCTGAATCAATTCATCAGGAATAACTTCCTTGGTAATGTAATGATATGCAAATTTATCAAGAAATTCTTTTTCTACTGCCCAATTTTCAAGTAATTGTGAGGGTAATTCCACAAAATCTCGCGGTACTGAAGTTCCGGATAATGATTCGTAGTGTACTTCCGACAACATACCATGGGTAGCATGTCCAAATTCATGCAAAAAAGTGCGGACTTCATCAAAAGTCAGTAAAGACGGATTATTGGCAGTTGACGGAGTAAAGTTCATTACCAACGACACCAACGGACGAACGTCTGTATCTCCATTTTTACGTTGTTCTCTGAAAGAAGTCATCCAAGCACCTCCTTTTTTGGAATCACGAGGATAGAAATCCAAATACAATACGGCCATAAATTTTCCTTTTCTGAAAACCTCATACACTTTTACATCGGGATGATACACTTGAATTTCCGTATTGGGTTTGAATGTCAAATCAAAAAGACCTGAAGCCAATGCAAATACACCATCAATAACATTTTCCAACTTAAAATAGGGTTTAAGCATTTCATCATTAACTTCAAATAATTGAGTTTTTTGTTTTTCTGAGAAATAGGATAAATCCCAACGTTGTAGTGGTTCGGTAAAACCTAATGATTGAGCAAATGTTGCCAATTCTTCCATCTCTCTCTTCATAACGGGGTATGAAAATTTGAGCAGTTCTTCTTCCAATTGATAAACATTTTGTTCATTTTCCGCCATTCTATCTTGTAAAGCATAAGCAGCATATGTTTCAAAACCCAATAATTGGGCAAGCTGTGTTCTGTATTTCAGGATACTTTTAATCGTTTCTTGATTATCAAACTGATCGTTATAAGCTCTTTGGTTATAACGTAAGTAGATTTCTTTGCGTAACTCTCTATTATCGGCATAAGTCATAACTGCCGAATAGCTAGGATAAGAAAGATCAAAAACCCAACCTTCAAGTCCTTTCGATTTTGCCTTTTCTTTAGCTATTTGGAGAGAATGTTCGGGGATTCCGGACAATTCTTTTTCATCAAGCACATTTTTCACATAATCATTCGTCGAAGCCAACACATTTTCCCCAAAAAGGAGTGATAATTTGGAAAGTTCCACCGAAATTTCTCTAAACGTTTCTTTATCCTGAGGAGACAAATTGGCCCCGCTATTAATAAATGCCTTATACGTTTTATCAAGCAACATCGCTTGTTCTGTGGTGAGCTCACCGGGATTTTCATACACGCTTTTCACTCTTCTAAAAAGAGGAGCACTCAAGTAAATGTCATTAGAATATTCTGTTAGCATGGGACTAATTTCCCGAGCTAATTTTTGCAATTCAGGAGTAGTATTACAATAATTCATATTAAAAAATATCCCTGAAATTCTGTTTAGCAAACTTCCGGATGCATCCAACGCTTCAATGGTATTTCTAAAAGTCGGAAATTGCTTGGTTTGTTCAATTCTGCGAATTTCTTCTTTGGCTACTTTCAGTGCATATTCAAAAGCGGGTAAATAGTGTTCATCCTTTATCGAGTCAAAAGGAGGCGTTTCATAAGGTGTATTCCAATTCATCAGTAATGGATTGTTTTTCAGATGGTCCGGAATTTGGGCTTGCATTGAAAAAGTGATCATAAAAGCCATACAGGTCAAAATTAATTTTTTCATACTAAATCTTTAATAATAATATTGAACGTAAATACACCTTTAAGTGCGTTTTTGTTTATCATTTTGCAAAGTTACAAAAATAATCAAACTTCTTTATTTTTTTTTATCTTTTATAATCAACACTTTATAAATTTTCAATAAAATCGTTTAACATTTATTAGGATATTAAAAAAAATATAATGTACTTTTGCAAAATAATCAATTAGATCAAAGGCATGAAAAACCTCTACATCTTATCCGGATGCAACGGAGCGGGCAAAACAACCGTAGCTTACTCTATTTTACCGGAAATATTACAGTGCAGAGAGTTTGTAAACGCGGATGAAATAGCCAAAGGATTATCCCCTTTTCAACCTGATAAAGTTACTTTTCAAGCAGGTAAAATCATGATAAAACGAATCAAATCCCTTATTGAACAAGGAAATGATTTTGCTATTGAAACTACGTTATCAGCCATTACTTACAAGCAAACGATAAAAGCTGCTCAAGAAAATGGCTATTATGTAACCATAATCTTTTTTTGGCTTAGCAGTATTGAATTGGCAAAAGAGCGAGTTCGACTTCGCGTAAAAGAAGGCGGTCATAATATCCCTGACAATGTAATTGAAAGACGATACATTAAAGGATTATATAATTTTTTTAATGTTTTCTTATCCATTTGTGATAATGTAATGCTCTTTGATAACTC
>CAZWCI010000028.1:5960-15576 GCA_964632815.1 uncultured Lentimicrobiaceae bacterium
AAAAGTAATAACTAAAAAATATAGCTATGAAAAAAATTCTTTGGAGTATCATTTTATGCTTACTCCTCTCTTGGGCACGGGCAGACGAAGGGATGTGGATTCCACTCCTCCTGAAATATAATGAAGCAGAAATGCAGCAATTGGGTTTTAAATTAACCGCGGAGGACATCTATAGCATCAACCAAAATAGTATGAAAGACGCCATTGTTCTTTTTGGGGGCGGATGTACGGGAGAATTGATCTCCTCAAACGGATTGCTACTCACTAACCACCATTGTGGTTATTCTTATGTTCAAAGGTTGAGCTCCATGGAAAAGAACTATCTTCGCGATGGTTTTTGGGCAAAATCATTCGCAGAAGAGCTACCCAATCCGGGATTAACAGTTACTTTTTTAGTCAGAATGGAAGATGTTACAAAAGATGTTTTAGAAGGAGTTTCGGAACGTAGTACAGAAGATCAGCGTGAAGCAATCATTGCTAAAAATATTGCTAAAATCACAACGGACGCCGTTAAAGGAACACATTACGAAGCCGTTATTAAACCATTTTTTTATGGAAATCAATATTTTTTATTCATTAATGAAACTTTTCAAGATGTAAGATTAGTTGGAGTACCTCCGGAAAGCATCGGGAAATTTGGAGGAGATACAGATAACTGGGTATGGCCAAGACATACCGGTGATTTTTCTCTATATCGAATTTACACCGATAAAGAAGGGAAACCGGCTCCTTATCATCAAGATAATATTCCAATGAAGCCGAAAAAATTCTTCACGATTTCGTTAAAAGGAGTTGAAGAAAATGACTTTACACTTGTTTTCGGCTATCCGGGCACGACAAAACAATTCCTCATTTCGGATGAAGTAAATATTATTTCTAATATTCAAAATCCAATAGCCATCAAAGCAAGAGGAATTCGTTTGGATGCAATGAAATATTGGATGGAACAATCTCCTGAAATTCGCTTAATGTATTCGGCCAAAGCAAACTCAATATCAAATGGTTGGAAAAAATGGATAGGCGAAAACAAAGGTCTTTCCGATATGGAAGTTCTCAACAAGAAAAAAGCTGAAGAGGAAGAATTTATCCGATGGATTAATGAACAACCCGAACGCGTGGAAAAATACGGGGCAATTTTAAGTAATATGCATAATTTATATGCCATATATCAAAATAATATCCAAATTCACACCTATAATCAAGAAACTTTTTTAGGCGTTGAAATCTTACGATTTATTTACTCCAATCTGACTCCTGTAATTTTTGCAGCAAAAGATGCTAAAGAATCTCCTGAAAAATTTGCTTCAGCCAAAGAAAAATTACTGATTCAAACACAAAGTTTTTTTAAAAATTATAATTATAATATTGACAATGAATGTTTTATTAAACTCCTCTCCTATTATTTCTCTACTCAAGAGCCGAGTTTAATTCCGGCTTCTTTACAAAAGTACATTAATATTTCCGAAAATTCATTGGGGAAAATATGGGATAATCTCTATTTCAAAGCCCCCTATTACACCCATCAGGAAAAATTCATCAATTTTATACAAAATGGTGCTCCTAAAGATTTTATCAAATTGGAACAAAGTGAAATTTTCAATTTGTTGATGCCTATTATTGAACAGTATTTTGCAAATTATGATCAGATGAGCGAGATACAGAAAAAATTAGACAAACAATATCGTCTCTATGTAAATGCTTTAATGGAAAAGGAACAGAATAAAACCTTTTATCCGGATGCCAATCTTACCATGCGTGTAACCTACGGACAAGTTAAGGGGTTTTCGCCGGTTGACGGAAAAGAATATGTCTACTACACGACACTTGACGGAATAATCGATAAGGAAAACCCTGATGTTTACGATTATCAGGTTGCCCCCCAATTAAAATCCTTGTATAAATCAAGAGATTATGGACAATATGCCAACACAAAAGGCGAATTACCGGTTGCTTTCATTGCAAGCAACCATACCACAGGAGGCAATTCCGGAAGTCCTGTCATCAATGGAAACGGGGAGTTGATCGGTATTAATTTTGATCGTGTTTGGGAAGGAACCATGAGTGATATTCATTACGATGTCAGTCGCTGCAGAAATATTAGTCTGGATGTGCGTTATCTCCTGTTTATTATTGACAAATTTGCAGGAGCCCAAAACATTATGGAAGAGATCGCCATAAGTAGGTAGCATTTATTCAACCACAAACAATATTTAAGGTATGATTAGTTTTGAAAAAATAGACAAATATTCTTTAAGATATGCATTCTTATTTTATTATGTAAGATTTGTTCATCGATACATATATAATTCGGATTATCGGGTTCTCGGTGGGGAGAATATTCCTCCGAAAGGGACTCCTACCCTTGTTATCAGCAACCATCAAAACGGATTATTAGATGCCTTAGGAATCATTTTTGCTTTTCGAGATGGTCGTCAACCTGTATTTATAGCCCGAGCCGATATTTTCAATAACCCTATTGCAGCGAAGTTGCTTAGATTTCTTAAAATCATGCCGGCATTCAGGATAATTGATGTTGCAAGAAATGAAGTCAGCAAAAGTAATGTAACTTTTCTACGTGCAGCAAGAGTTTTGATGGAAGGAGGAACCGTCGCTATTTTTCCGGAGGCAGGACATGAGGAAACACATCATTTGGGAACATTTAAAAAAGGATTTCCGAGAATTGCTTTTAAGGCTGAAGAAGAGGCCAATTTTAATTTAAATTTACAAATTCTTCCGGTTGCCAATCACTATTCAAATTATGTGAATTTCAGACAAAAAAAGGTAATGGTTATCGGAAAACCATTCGGATTTTCAGAATTCTTTGACACCTACAAAAGCAAACCCAATGATGCATATATTGCTCTTAATGAGAAATGTAGAGCTGTAGTTAAAGAAATGATGCTTGATGTGGAAGATCTAACGAATTACGATTCTTATCGGACAATTAGTGAGATTATACGCCCCACTTACTTTAAACATTTAGGCAAAAAAAATTCTTATTTCCCAAATCATTTATTTGCAGACAAAGAGATTACAGCTCATTTAGACAGCTATCGGGAAAATAGTCCGGAAGATTTTACCGAACTTATGAAAAAAACGTCGGAATACAATGAACTTACGAAAGAATTAAGATTGAGAGACTGGCTTATAGGGGAAAAAACAACCTTTGGGAAGGCACTCTTGACAACTCTATGTTTCCTGATAACGTTTCCAATATATCTGTTTGGATTGATTCACAACTTCATTCCTTTTTTCGCACCGAACATTTTCACAAAAAAGATTAAAGATCACATGCTTCATTCCTCATTTAACATGGTTGTTGGAGCACTCTTTTCATTTCCGCTATTCTATTTACTTTATTTTGTTGTCTTTTGTATTGTAAGTGGCAATTTTTTATATTCATTAGTCTATTTATTAGCTGTTTTGGGGTCGCTTTTATTTTTTTATTATTATCGAGTGGGAGTCATCAAACTTGTCGCAGCTTGGCGCTATTTAAGATATATAAGAAAGGGAGATTCTCGAATTAAGCGACTTCTCGAATTAAGAGAGGATATAAAAACAGTCATACAAAAACTCCTTTTTGATAAATAAAAAACTAAATTATAAATAATTAAGGTTTTTTGCTTGTAAAAAGGTTATTTATTTAAGAAAAAAAGATTACATTTGCCCCCGAAATATAAGGGGGCTTTATTTATGATTATCAATTTATATCTATAATTAATACATTAAAAATCAACGTTTTAACATCCAAAAATCAGAGTATGGAAAAAATTAAGTCATTAGCCGATTTGAAGAAAAAAAGAGAAGATCTTCAATCCAATCTCAAGCTACGTGAGCAAGGAGATAACATTGAGAACATGATTCAGATCAAGGTTGCAATGGCAACATGTGGGATTGCATCCGGAGCCAAACAAGTGATGGAAGTAATCATTAATGAGTGTAACAAACGGAACATTCCGGCAGTAGTAACCCAGACAGGTTGTATGGGCTATTGCTATGCGGAGCCTACCGTTGAAGTTCAAAAGCCCGGTGAGGAGCCTATTGTGTTCGGCTACATTAGCCCTCTCAAAGCTGAGGAATTGGTTACAAAATATATCGTCGGAAATGAATTACTTGACGGTATTATCCCTGTTAATTATGAAAAAATTGATAATAAATAAAAGGAGGTCTTTACATGTCAAATTACAAGTATCACATTCTAATTTGCGGTGGCACAGGGTGTGCGGCATCACAAAGCACACAGATAAAAGCAAATTTTCAGCAAAAAATAGCTGAGCAAAACTTATCAAATGATGTTCAAATTGTAACTACGGGTTGTTTTGGGTTTTGTGAAAAAGGCCCAATCGTTAAAATATTACCGGACAACACTTTTTATGTACAGGTAACTCCCGAAGATGTTAGCGAAATAATCAACGAACACATTATTAAAGGAAGAAAAGTAGAAAGACTGCTTTATATTGATCCAAAATCGAATCAGCATACTGCCGACTCGAAACACATGGGTTTTTACAAAAAACAGTTACGTATTGCCTTAAGAAATTGTGGATTTATCAATCCTGAAAACATTGACGAATATATTGCAAGAGACGGTTATGCTGCATTGGCTCAGGTATTAGAAGGCAACGATCCTCAAAAAACCATAGATATAATTAAAAAATCAGGACTCAGAGGTCGTGGTGGCGGTGGATTTCCCACGGGATTAAAATGGGAAATTGCCAGTAAAAATCATGCAGATCAAAAATATATGATTTGTAATGCAGACGAAGGTGACCCGGGAGCTTTCATGGATCGTTCTATTTTAGAGGGAGACCCACACTCTGTAATTGAAGCAATGACTATTGGGGGATTTTGCATTGGAGCTACTAAAGGTTTGGTATATATACGTGCCGAATATCCGCTTGCAATTGAACGTCTCCAAATTGCATTGAAACAAGCTCGCGAATACGGTCTTTTGGGAACTAATATCATGGATTCCGGTTTTGATTTTGACATTGAACTTCGTTACGGAGCAGGTGCATTTGTTTGTGGAGAAGAAACTGCATTAATCCATTCAATGGAAGGACATCGTGGAGAACCCACATTCAAGCCACCATTTCCTGCACAAGAAGGATATTTAAAAAAACCTTCAAACGTAAACAATGTTGAAACTTTCGCCAATATACCGGTAATCATTCTCAAAGGATGGGAATGGTTTTCTTCTATAGGCACTGAAAAATCTAAAGGAACAAAAGTTTTTGCTCTTGCAGGACAAATAAACAATGTTGGACTTATTGAAGTTCCTATGGGAATTACCCTTAGAGAAGTAATCTATGAAATCGGTGGTGGAATCAAAGGTGGAAAAAAATTCAAAGCTGTACAAACCGGTGGGCCTTCAGGTGGATGTTTAACGGAAAAATTCCTTGACACTCCTATTGATTATGATAACTTGATTGCTGCAGGTTCTATGATGGGTTCAGGAGGTATGATTGTAATGGATGAAACCAGTTGTATGGTTTCCGTAGCTAAATTCTACCTTGAATTCACCGTAGAAGAATCTTGCGGAAAATGTGCTCCTTGCCGTATCGGGAACAAGAGATTACATGAACTTCTTGAGAAGATTAGTTTAGGAAAAGGCACCATGGAAGATCTTGATTTATTAAAGAACTTAAGTAAGGTAATAAAAGATACTGCATTATGCGGATTGGGGCAAACCTCTCCAAATCCTGTTCTGTCCACTATTGATAATTTCTGGGATGAATATGTAGCACACGTAACGGATAAAAAATGTCCTGCCGGTCAATGTAAAGCATTGAAAAGCTACCATATAGATCCGGAAAATTGTATCGGTTGCGGCGCTTGTGCACGTAACTGTCCGGTTGGAGCTATACGCGGGGAAAAGAAGATGCCGCATGAAATCAACCAAGCACTTTGTATCAAATGTGGTACTTGCTACGAAAAATGTAAGTTTAATGCAATATTTATCAAATAGAAAGGAAACTATAATGGATCAAATCAAATTAAATATAGATAACAGAGAAGTGATCGTGCCCAAAGGCACAACCATTCTCAAAGCTGCTCAACAAATCGGGATTGAGATTCCAACGCTATGTCATTTTGAATTAAAAGGCATGAATATCCATAACAAACCGGGTGGATGTCGTATTTGTGTTGTAGAAGTTGAAGGAAGAAGAAACTTAGCTCCGGCATGTGTGACAGAATGTACTGAAGGAATGGTTGTTAAAACCAATTCTATGCGAGTACTTAATTCTAGACGCACAGTATTGGAACTTATTCTTAGCGACCACCCTGCAGATTGTTTAAAATGTGCTAAGAGTGGAAATTGTGAATTACAAGACTTAGCTATTCGTTTTGGAATCAGAGAAATTCCTTATGAAGGAGAACAATCAAGCTACCAAATTGAAGTAACTCCGGCTATCATTCGTGATATGAATAAATGTATCATGTGCCGCAGATGTGAAATGATGTGTAATGAATTCCAAACAGTAGGTGCTTTATCAGCAATAGAACGCGGATTTCCTGCAGTTGTTTCAACAGCATTCAATCAAGAGTTACTTTCATCTCCTTGTACTTTCTGCGGACAATGTGTTGCTGTATGTCCCGTAGGTGCATTGACCGAAGTCGATCATACTCCGAAAGTTGTACGTGCCATTGCAGACGAAAGAAAAACAGTTGTTGTTCAAGTAGCTCCTGCCGTTCGTGTTGCTCTTGGAGAAGAATTCGGAATGAAACCCGGAGAAATCGTAACAGGCAAATTAACTGCTGCTTTAAAACAGCTTGGTTTTGACTACGTTTTTGATACAGATTGGAGTGCTGACTTAACCATTATGGAAGAAGGCACCGAATTAATTGCACGTCTTACCAAGTATTTAAATGGAGATAAAGATGTAAAATTACCATTATTAACCTCTTGTTGTCCTGCATGGGTTAATTTCTTTGAACATCAATTCCCGAATTTGCGCGAAATTCCTTCGACTGCAAAATCGCCTCAACAGATGTTCGGAGCTATTGCAAAATCATACTTCGCCGATAAAATCGGAGTAAGCAGAGAAAATATGATTGTAGTTTCTGTTATGCCTTGTTTGGCTAAGAAATATGAATGTGGACGGGATGAATTTAAAGTGAACGGCAATCCTGATGTAGATTATTCTATTTCTACTCGTGAGTTAGCCCACCTCATTAAATCTGCCAACATCGATTTCAATGCACTTCCTGAGGTTGAATTTGACAGCCCTTTAGGAGAATCAACAGGTGCAGGAGTAATCTTCGGAACAACAGGGGGTGTTATCGAAGCAGCATGCCGTACAGCTTATGAATTAATTACCAAAAAACCGCTTCCTAAAATTGATTTCCAAGAACTTCGCGGAATGGACGGAATTCGTAAGGCAACCATTGATTTTGACGGATTAAAACTCAATATCGGTATTGCTCATGGTTTAAGTAATGCACGTAAATTACTGGAAGAAATTGAACGCGGTGAATCACAATTCCATGCAATAGAAGTAATGGCATGTCCCGGTGGATGTATTGATGGTGGAGGCCAACCATTACATCATGGAAATAGTGATATTATTAAAGCTCGTTGGGAAGCAATTTATGAAGCAGACAGAAATATGCCTATTCGTAAATCTCATGAAAATCCATCAATTCAAGCTATTTACAAAGAATTTCTAGGAGAACCCTGCGGACACAAATCGCATGAGTTGTTACATACCCACTATTTCGATCGCAAGAAAGCTATTGAAATTGATTTAGATTAAGTAACCCATTATTAATTTCTTAAACATTTGAAATCATGTCAAGTATTAAAATAAAAATAAAAAAAGAAAACAGGGAAAAAATTGTTGAAATATGCAATCGTTTCCATAATAATCCGGGGGAATTAATCAATGTATTACATCAAACCCAGGATTTTCTCGGTTATCTTCCTGCAGAAGCGCAAGAAGTAATTGCAGAACAACTCAATATTCCCACAGCAAAAGTTTATGGTGTTGTATCATTTTATTCATTTTTCTCCATGATCCCAAAAGGTAAATATCCTATTTCAGTATGTATGGGAACTGCTTGCTATGTTCGTGGTGCCGAAAAAGTATTGGATGAGTTTAAAAACATCTTAAAGATTAAAGTTGGAGAAACTGATGCATCCGGAAAATTTTCACTTGCTTCTCTTCGTTGTGTCGGAGCATGTGGATTGGCACCTGTTGCTTTAGTTGGCGGAAAAGTTTATGGTCGTCTTGCTCCTGATGACATCAAGAAAATAATCAGTGAATATGATGACTGCGACTGTAATAAGTAACCTTGTAACTTATTACAATTATAAAAATCCCGAATCTTTAATTGATTCGGGATTTTTTTTTATAAATATAATTCGTGTTATTAAAATGTCGATGATTACGATTATAGGTCTATAATAAAAGAAAACTCTGACGGAGCTCCGGGATCTTACAAACTATTAGAGGCGATAGTAGGCAGGGCTCCCGGAGAATTGATTTGAAGTGGCGCAGAAATTGGGTGGTAAAACAAAAACTGCAAATGTTTTTTGGTCCGCAACCCACATCATATTCATTAAATAGATAAATCTATTCAGGGTATTCTCCCGGGCGGGCGAATAATCCGTCAGAATATCAGATTCAATTTGGCCATAAAGAGAACAATCCCAAAGCTTATAAGCTTTTTTTGCATTCACATTAATGCTATTATTTCTTTTCTGAAGAAAAAAATGTTTCATGCCGAGAATATTTATATCTTTTTTGGCTAATAAAAAATATAAATAATCATCGAATCAAAAGTTACTATTTTTTTGGAGGACGTTTTTTTCACCCCAAATATGAGAATAATCTCTCAGATTAGGATTCATTACGACCATTTTCTCCTATTAACAACACTGAATCAATGATTTAGAAAAATATATATCAAGAATCCGAAAAGAAGCGATATTCAAAAAAAATATATAATCGAAAAATTGCGGTCTAAATTAATAATTAAAAAGGACGTTTCTTGCGGTCTAAACTATAAAACGGTCTATATTTTCGCATAATTTTCTCAAAATAGTGTTATTTGCTTTAAAAATGATTCTATTTGGATAAGCTCATAAATACAGAGCAAAAAGTTTGCTTTCCCTGCAAAGGATAGTAGTGGAAAGCCTAGGGTGAAGCGATATTGCCATATGGAAACAGTGTTTAAGAACTATGCCGTTGATATGAGGAATATGGTGCAAAGTGAAATAGAGGAATGAGGACTTGTAACGGATAGCCTGACGGCCGAAGCCCTGCACGACCCCCAAAAAAATCAAAATATCTTTTTCTTACCATATTAATAATAAGAACATAGTAATCACTTTTTTTGTATTTTTGTAAATTATAAAAAAAATATAAAACGTGGAATTTCATTGGATTAAGTCTTTCCTTTTAAACAGATATTTGTCTGACAATAAAGTTGTTAGACAATCTAAAATTATTTCTTTGCCACGAGCACAGAAGATTGGATTTTTATGTGAAATTACTGATGAAGATTCGTACAAAGAGATTTTCTCTATTTTTTCACAGATTCAACGGAACAACCGCAACTTGTGGTTAATGGGATATATCGACAGCAAAGAGGTTCCTTTTTACTGCATTCA
>CAZWCI010000029.1:0-15356 GCA_964632815.1 uncultured Lentimicrobiaceae bacterium
TCATCAGCTACTCATCGCAAATTGAAAAAGGACTTTCTAAGGGTCGACTAAATAATTTATTTTTAATATTTTATAATAAACGCTCCATTGATTGGTGGAGAATGTACCGTATTTTTATTGGATGTATTATTTAAAACCTGAATAGATTCGGGTGCAAAATGAAGTTTTTTATAGTAGGGATTATTCGGTTTGTTCCTTTGTAAACTTTTGGATGTCGAATTTTAAAAGTGTTTCAAAATCTTCGTTTATTTTCAGCAAAAATTAAACAAGATGCTATTGCAATAATTCATTGAATCTTTAAATTAAGGTTAGGAGTAGATTGCAATTGTGCCATAATTAAAACGTCCATGAAATGCCGAAACTGTAAAGAATGGGCAATTGGTAAATGATTTCGTTGCTAATTCGGTTTACGTAAAAGATATTGCTGTAATTATACACATTGGTAGCCCCAGCATTCAACTCAATGATGTTTCTTTCACCGAGGAAGAATTTCTTTTTAATGTTGATGTCCAAACGATGATAATCGGGGAGTCTTGCTTTGTTGAGATCAGCTAGGAAGAAAGAGATATCCTCATTTGCTGTGACGTAATCGTCACCGATGCCGTTGGTGGGCAGGTAATTGGGGTAGTAGCCCTGGTTTTGGGTGAACGGAAACCCGGAGCCGTAGTTCCAGCGTATGTCGAATTGCCATGACTGTCTTTTACCACATGAGTATGAAAATAGTAAGTTGATATTATGGCGGCGGTCAAAGTGGGGGCTGTAGGTAATAATTCCATCATATCGGGTCACCCAACCCAACGAGTAAACCAACCAGATGTAAAATCCTTTGTGTTCAAATTTTGCCGTAAAATCCCCTCCGTAGGCCATCCCGTTTTCAAAAATGTAATCTTTTCTTTCCATTTCCGGTTTATCGGCATAGGCCATATTGTCTTCGTAAATCTTATATCGGTTGAGGGAGGTGAGCAACGAAAAATTTTTAAAATAGCCTTCAATGTTGATAGTGGTGTGTGGAATCATGTCAAATTCCAATCCCAAAATGACGTGTTGTCCGCGTTGAAGGTTGTTTTGGACCTCTTTTCCATCAAAATAGTGAGGCAGATCATCAGGAGATGATAAAAACCCATAGAACAAATTCACCACATCGCGGTCTGAGGTGGCGGCCACATAGTTTTGAGAGTATAATCCGGCGGCAAGTTTCAAACGTATTTTCGGAGTGATGTTGTATTTCATTGCCAGTCGGGGCTCCGGTGAAGCGGTATTGAGTGATCCGTAGTATTGGATTCTGAAACCGGGCTCTATCAATAATTTATTTCTAAAATTATATTTAAATTTGGCATAAATGCCGATGTCGGAAGTGTTGTCGTTCTGGGTAACCAAATAATAGGGCGTGCTGTAGAAGGAGTAAGAAGTTCGGTAGCCGAGCAATTCTGCTCCCACGTTTAATACATGTTTGTCGATGTAGTAGGAGATGTTGAGGTTGGCAGTGAACCCTGAGATGGAACTGCTGTCCTGACGATTATTGAAAAAGTCATTCAACTTAATTCCGTAGTTAGAGTATGCAATAGTACCTTCTAAGGTGACCGGTGCATTTCCCGGAATAATCAAGAAGTTGGTGCCGATGGCATAATTATTCCATTTGTACTTGGCTATATTTTGGTAAAATACCTGATCGGCAAAATTGAATCCGAAGATATTTAACTTTGTTCCGTTTTTGGCAGCCAGTGATATTTTTCCGTAGATATCCAAATAGTTGAACGGAAGTCCGTTGGTGTCGGCGTAACGGTAAAAGAGCTTTGAAGTTTCTTCTAGGTATGAACCTTTGGCCGAGAGAATGTAGCTTAAAGAGACGTTTCGTTCTTCTTTGAGTTTGACGATAGGTCCTTCCAACAATAATTTGGCGCCAAAGGTATTGGCATCGATTTTCCCGGATATTCTTTTGCGGTTACCGTCTTTGGTGATGATGTTCATTACCGATGATACGCGTCCTCCGAACTCTGCCCCGAAGCCGCCGGTATAAATATCTGCCATACTCATCAGGTCATTGTCGAAAACCGAAAAGAGCCCAATGGAATGAAACGGATTCAATACCAGCATACCGTCCAAAAGGACCATATTTTGTATCGGAGTACCTCCGCGGACATACATTTGTCCCCCTTGATCGCCGGTGGAGATGATGCCCGGTAACACTTGCAAGTATTGGGCAAAGTCGGGTTGTCCCCCGATAGAAGGCATCTTAGACATCTCTTTCGGCGTGATGGAGATGACCGATGTGCGCGTTTCGGTAATTACCCGTTGTTCCGAAGCCGTAACTTGCACGACATCCAAAAATACTTTGGAGGGCTTCATTAAGTAACGCTTGGTCTGGGTGTTGTTCTCTACACGTATGGGCTCACTCAAGGTGTCATAGCCGAAAAAAACGATTTGCAATGTATAGTCTCCGGACGGAATTTTGCTGATTACGAAAGAACCGTTTCGTTCGGTAATCGCTCCGTAGGAAGTCCCTTTCAGTTGTATCGGGCAAAAGGCAACTGGTTCTCCGTTGGAATTGTCATAGACAAATCCTTTGATGATGCCGTTTTGTCCGTATGAATTGCGGATAAAACAGCCCAACAGCAACAATAATAATATACAGGTTGTTTTTTTCATAAAATAAGGTGCAAAAGTACAGAAAAAAATAGTCACTTTTTTTTGTTTCTTTATTATTTTGATATAAAAATATGTATCTTTGCGGATGATTATGTGGTGATAATTTTTCCATCGAAAAATTATAAAAGGGAATCAGGTGAAAAACCTGGACAGTACCCGCTGCTGTGAGTTTCGTAGGTTCTTTAGGCTCTTGTATGTCACTGTTGAATGCATCAATGGGAAGGCGCCTAAAGAGAAACAAGTCAGAAAACCTGCCATCATAATTAAGTTGTGAAAGCTTCGGGAAATGGGCTGTAACAGACAAAATGGATTATCTCATTTTTTGTTTGTCGCTTTTTCGAAGTTAAAAAGATTGTTGTACTAAATTATTTTTTTAACGATGAAAAAAATTAAATGTCAGTTTTTGAAAAGAGGAATTTCTTCTCTTTCGTTAGTAGGATTGCTGCTGTTGTTACCTATCTTTACCGCTTGTCATAAGGAAGAACCCATTCCTGAGGATATCAATAATAGCGGATTAACAGGGCTTTATGTCTTAAATGAAGGGGTGTGGAACATGAATAACAGTTCCATTTCCTATTATGATTTTGACGAACAGGTAATGTATCAGGATATGTTTCTCCGGCAGAACGGGCGCCGTCTCGGAGACACCGGCAACGACCTGAAGCAGTATGGCAGCAAGCTCTATGCCATCATTTCTGTTTCGGAGCAATTGGAGATTATGGATGTTCGTACTTGTAAGTCGTTAAAACAGATTTCGTTGGTTGGAAAAAGTCCCCGTTTTACTGCTTTTTTCGAAGACAAAGCTTATATTTCCTGCAATGACGGTTCTATATTGCGGTTAGATACGGGCACGATGACTATCGAAGCTTCTGTAACCGCTGGCAGCAACCCCGAAGGACTATGTGTGGCCAACCGAAAGTTGTATGTGGCCAATTCCGGAGGATTGAACTATCCCAATTATGGGAATACTGTTTCCGTGATAGATTTACAGACTTTTACGGAAATCAAAACCATTCAAGTCGGCACAAACCCTTATCTGCTACGAGCCGATATGTACGGGGATGTGTACTTGGCGACGCGGGGAAATTACAACGATATTCCCGCAACATTCCAACGGATTGATTCGCAAACCGATGAAGTGGTTCAGGATTTTAACTTGCCGGTAGTTAATTTTGCCATTTCAGGGCAGAAGGCTTACCTTTACTATTATAATTTCAATACGCAGGCTTCTTGGATTAAAGTGATGGACATATCGACCGAAACTATAATCAATGAAGCCTTTATTTCGGATGGAACTGTTATTCAAACTCCTTACGCAATCGGTGTTAATGAAGAAAATCAGGATGTGTACATTGCCGATGCGTGCCAATTTACTGTTAACGGGGATTTGTACTGTTTTGACCGAGACGGGAAAAAGAAATTTTCGGTGGAAGTTGGGATGAACCCGTCAGCGTTGGTATTTATCTATTAAAATTATCCTTGTTATTCTTGTTGTCCGGTAAAAAATAAAAACAATCAAAAGTATCTGATAATAAAGAATTTTAGAAGTGTCTAAATTGACATACTTCAATTTAGGAATTGACCTTGCTGAATTTAGGAATTGACCTTGCTGAATTTAGGAATTGACCTTGCTGAATTTAGGAATTGACCGTGCTTCGTGGCGAATGGTATGGTAATTATCCGAAACTTTTGTTTGGTTTTTCTCTATTTTAATTTTTATCGGACACCAATAACTTTTTATAGTTGCCTATTTCAGGCAGCCTGTTATAGGCAAAATGTTGCCGTTGGGTGGCGTGAGGTTGTAGGCGGAAAGCCCGCAAGGACGGAAGCCGATGTGGACGCTGCTGCAAAAGAGCGACCGGAGGAAGCTCCTTTTGCAGCTTTGCGGCCACACGGCTGCCGGCCGCGGACTTGCAGCCGGAGACCGGCGGCGAAGCCGACACGCCCAAATAATAAAAAAAATAAAAAAAATGATATATCGTATTAAAAATGTTCGTATTTTTGCGAACATAAAACAAGTCAAACATGCCTAAATATACAGAAAAACAGAAGCTTATTGCTCAATATGCCAAAGCGTTAGGGAATCCGGCGCGTATTGCCATTTTGGAATTTTTAGCGGCCCAAGACACCTGTTTTTTCGGGGCCATCCATGAAATTTTGCCCATTGCGAAAGCGACCGCCTCTCAGCACCTGAAAGCTTTGAGCGAAGCCGGATTGATTCAGGGGGAGATTCAAGCTCCGAAGGTTAAATATTGTATTAATCGGGCGAATTGGGAAGAAGCCCAGGCACTCCTTGGCGACTTTTTTAAGGCGACACCCAAGGAGAATTGTTGTCCTTAATTTTTTTTGTGTTGTGTGTTCGTAGTTTGGCGAAGTACGAATAGAATTTAATTATTCATCTAAATATATTAAAAATGAGAAAAATATTGAGTTTGCCGATTATGTTGATAATGCTGATTTCGTGTACAACCAACACTGAGAAACCTACGATTGCCGCTCCGCCGGAAGATGGGGTTGAGGTTATATATTTTCATGGGAAACAACGTTGTCCGGGTTGTGTGGCGATTGAGACTTTAACGAAAGAGGTTATTGAAAACGATTTTGCCGAAGAGGTAAATGACGGGAAGGTGGTTTTTCATGTAATTGATTTTACGAAGCCGGAAAATGAAGCTATTGCGGAAAAATATGAAGCGGCATGGTCTTCGTTGTTTGTGACGCAGCACAAATCGGCCAATGAGACGATACATGACATGACCGAATTCGGGTTTTCTTATGCGAAAGGAGAGCCGGAAACATTTAAACAAGGATTGAAAGAGAAAATTGAAAATTTATTAAAATAACGAGCATGCAAGAGTGGATTCAATCAATATTAGATAGTGGGACGATGCCTGTGGTAACGGCGTTTTTGTTGGGGTTACTCACGGCAATCAGTCCTTGTCCGTTGGCCACGAACATTGCGGCAATCGGATTTATCAGCAAAGATATTCAAAATCGTAATCGTATATTTATCAATGGGTTGCTTTACACATTGGGGCGGGTAGTCACTTACGCGGGGTTGGCATTTTTATTGATTCCGCTTTTGCGGGAGGGCGCAAGTGCCTTTTCCATTCAAAAATTTATCGGTACGTGGGGAGAGTATATTTTAGCTCCGGTGCTATTGTTAATCGGACTTTTTATGCTTTTTGGGGACAAACTCAATTTGCCGAAATTCGGCTTTAAGGGTGACGGAACTAAATATAAAAAGTACGGAGGTTGGGGGGCTTTGTTATTGGGAATTCTCTTTGCCCTGGCTTTTTGTCCGTCCAGTGGGGTATTCTATTTCGGTATGCTGATTCCGATGTCGGTGACGGCTGCCGGCGGCTATTTTTTGCCGATTATTTTTGCGGTGGCTACGGCGTTGCCGGTAATTGTAGTTGCCTATATTTTGGCTTACAGCGTGAATGCCATTGGTGCTTTTTACGGAAAAATGCAATCTTTCCAAAAATGGTTGAATCGGATTGTAGGCGTACTTTTCGTACTTATTGGGCTTTACTATGGTTCTATTGTTTATTTCTGAGTATAATTTTTAATTTTAATAAAAATGAAAGAAGAAAACAGAGGATTTTTCGCCTCTTTATTTGGGAAAAAGAAGAGCTCTTGTTGCGATGAAACAGAAAAAAAAGAAATTGAAAAATCACCGATAGAGGCAGAAGAACAATCATCGGAAGACCATGCTGAGCAGAGACCTCTTCAGGATGTTGAGATTATTGTGTGGGGAGCCGGTTGCAGCAAATGTAAAACAACCTATTCATTGATTGAGAAATTAATTCAGGAGCACGGACTTTCCGTTAAACTTACCAAAAAAGAGGATATTGTGGAACTCATGCAAGACAACATTTTATCAACGCCCACTGTAACTGTGAACGGAGAAGTAAAAGTCAGGGGGTACGTTCCCACTGCCAATGAAGTGAAAAAAATATTAAAAATATCATAGATGGAAACAAAAAAAGAGCTCAAAATCCTATTATGGATATTGGTAATTTTCGGAGTTATATTTTTTCTCCCCATTGAAAGTGTAAGATTCAATACTGCCATTGATGCTACTTTAGATTTAGCAAAATGGTATGCGCGGGAACATGTTATTTTATGTTTGCTGCCGGCATTTTTTATAGCGGGAGTCATTGCTGTATTTGTCAGTCAGGGGGCGGTAATCAAGTACTTTGGTGCCAACGCAAAAAAATGGATTTCTTACAGTGTGGCAGCGGTATCGGGTGCGATTCTGGCGGTATGTTCCTGCACGATTCTTCCACTCTTTACCAGTATTTACAAACGTGGTGCAGGGTTAGGACCGGCCATTGCCTTTCTCTATTCCGGTCCGGCCATCAGCATACTGTCGATTATCTTGACTGCCCGCATATTAGGACTGGAAATGGGCATTGCCCGAATGGTGGGAGCGATTGTTTTTTCAGTGGTCATTGGACTTATTATGGCTTTTATTTTCCGAAAGGAAGAAAAGGTTAAGAAAGAAGAGCAGATGAACATCACTGCTCCGCCGGCAAAACGGCCGATGTGGCAGACCTCTTTTCACTTTTTTACGTTGGTGTTGATACTTGTTTTTGCCAATTGGGGAGCCCCCGCAAGTGATGATACCGGGGTTTGGCATTTTATTTTCACATACAAATGGTATATTACCGGGCTATTTGCGATTATGTTAGCCATTTCTTTGGTGAAGGTTCTTAAAATAAAGATAGGGTGGGTGTTATTGGGCATTGCGGCGACCTTACTCTCAGCTTTTCTTACGAATATATTTCTCCCTGACTCTAAATTTATGCCACTCATTCCGATGGTGGTTGGGATTACCGCATTGTCGTTGATGACACTTTTTGACAAGCAAGATCCTGAAAACCGTGAATGGACTTTGTCTTCTTGGGGATTTGCCAAACAGATTATACCATTATTGGGTATTGGGGTTCTATTTGCCGGTTTTTTGCTGGGCTCTACGCATGATCAGACTGCCATTGCAGGAATTATTCCGAATCAATGGATTGAATGGGCAGTGGGAGGAAACTCTTTGTTATCGAACTTTTTTGCCAGCTTCACGGGAGCATTCATGTATTTTGCTACTCTGACGGAAGTGCCTATTATTCAAGGATTGCTTGCTTCCGGAATGGGAAAAGGGCCTGCGTTGGCACTGCTCCTTGCCGGACCTTCGCTCTCTTTACCGAATTTGTTAGTGATACAAGGTGTTATGGGAACTAAGAAAACTGTTGTCTATGTTTCTTTGGTTATTGTGATGGCTACAATTTCAGGTTTTCTTTTTGGAACCTTTTTTTAAAAAATCCAAATGATGAAATTCTTAATTTTATGTACCGGAAATTCATGTCGCAGTCAGATGGCACATGGTTTTTTGCAATCGTTTGATGCAGACTTGGTTGTTCGTTCTGCAGGGACACATCCTGCCGGAAATGTACATCCGTTAGCCGTTGAGGTAATGACAGAATTGGGAATTGATATTAGTCGGCATACTCCAAATAATGTGTCCGAATATCTTACTGAAAACTGGGATTATGTGATTACTGTTTGTGGCTCTGCTCAAGAAAATTGTCCTTTTTTTACGGGAAAGGTAAGACATCGGCTCCATTTTGGCTTTGAAGATCCTTCCGGAATTGTAGGAAGTGTAGAATATGTTAAAAGCCAATTTCGTAGAATCAGAGATGAGATAAAAGAGGTATTTTATAAATTTTATCTGACTGAAATAAAAGACCATATCAATGTGTAGTGCAATTTCTTTTTTTGGGCTTGAATCAGATATGGTGCTTGTTACGGTCGGTGGTGTTTTGGTGGAAGTTCCTGTCATGCTCTCTAAAGTAAAAGTTGCCAACCATATAGCCAATAGGTTTGCTCAATCATATTAACGATATAATCAATGAAATATCAATGAAAAAGTTCTTTTTAGTAGCGATTCTATTTTCCATTATCAATATAGCATATCCCCAAAAAATAAAGGTAATAGATACTGATTTTTCGAAGGGTAAGTTAGCCCATATTCAAACCATTCGATATTCGGATTTGGTTAAATTTCACGGTCATTCTTGTGATGGTTTGTTGGAGGGGTGGCAAGCTTTGGAATTGGCATTAAACAAACTATACCCTGAAGGAATCATAGACCGTACTAATACTCGTATCGTGTGTAAGCCATCGCCTTGTATTGCCGATGTAGCTATCTTCCTTACAGGTGGACGCTATCAATACAATACATTTTATGTGTCAAAGGATTTTGAAGGTCTTTATATTGTTCAACGGATTGATAACGGACTTACAATTCAGGTTTTGAGAAACGATAATGTGAAACCTGCTGCCATAGATAGTCTAGGAAATTTAGCCATTATGCAAAAACTTTCTTATGAAGAGCTACAGAATCTGCGGAAATTGGAAGATCAATATGCAGCATATTTAAGGAAAACGCCTTCTAACGAAAATTTCACTTTACGTATTTTACAAAATTTTCAATGGAATCCTATTTTGAATAATGAATTTATAAAAACAGATATTATTAATAAACACATTACTAATTAAAATCCAAAACAAATGAAAAATTTACTGTTAGTTCTTGTATCTTTTTTCCTTATTCATGCGGCAACGGCTCAAAAAACAGCAAGCAAAGTTGAAGTGTTGTATTTTAAGGCTAACTTATCTTGTTGCCAAGCTAAAGCATGTAATAATTTGGAAAGTACCATCAAAGAAATTGTGGAGGAAAATTTCTCTTCACAAGAAGTTATTTTTAAAACGGTAGCCATTGCCGATGAAGCTAACGCTTCTCTTGTCGCTAAATACAACGCCAAATCTCAGACAGTTGTTATGGTGAACACCAAGAAAAACAAAAGTCTTGATGTTTCTGACATTGTACGCCAATATCTTCGGGATGGGGACAAAACTGTATTTTCCAAGTCATTGGTCGAAAAGGCAAAAACCACCATCAAACTTTAAAAGTTTTGATTGTGGTGTTCCTTTGTAGGTTCCACCAACGCGAGGAGTTTCAACATAAAATCTTCTGAAAGACCTTCTAAATTTTAAAGGTTTTCATAACCCATTTGACCCAATTGGTGGGAATGATTCCTCCGAGGCAAAAGAGTACATCTTTAAAGTCGCTTGCATTTTGCCAGGCTTCTGCATATAATCTGGTGTTTTGCGAAAACTTATACCAATTCTTTTTGCCGAACAATAATCCGTTGAAGTAAGCCAAAGTGGCATTCATATAGCGTTTACGGACAGCTTTATTTTTCTCGAAAGAATAGAGCTCCTTATATAATTCGTAGGTAACTCTATTTTTGTCATCGGCATCGTGTTTGCTCCAGATTCCGCCGCTATGAACTCGGTAGGCGGCCATCACTTCGGGCATGAAATAGCCCTTTCCGCTGAAGAGCGCATGATAGACAATATGCACATCTCGTCCGTACCGGTAGCGCAATAAAACACCAAAATCGAAAGCATTGCTGCGGAACATCAACGTGGCGGATTTGGTAATCCACACCCATGGAAGTGTTGCGAAAGTGAAAGAGAGCGGATTTGAGTAAATGTTGTGTACCGGAGAGGGAAGCGTTTTTTCATCGCAGAGTACGTGCCAGTCATGGCAACAGAGATTATACTCGGAATGGGTTTCGAGAAAATCGACCTGTTTTTGCAATTTACAAGGATCTGTCCAGTAGTCGTCTCCTTCACAAATGGCTATATATTTACCTTTGGCACGAGGGAAATTATAGGTTAGATTGATGTCGGTGCCTTTGGAGTATTGATTTTCTGTTTGTATGATTGGTTTGATTATGTTTGGATATAATGCTTGATACTCCCGAATAATATTTCCCGAATTATCAGTAGAAGCATCGTCGTGGATCAAGATTTCAAATGAGAAATTTATTTTTTGCAAGAAAATTCCTTCTAAATATTGCTTTAAAAACTTTTCCTGGTTGTAAACAAGGGTACAGATACTTACCAACGGATTGCTTTCTTGATTTTCGGAAATGGACATAATCGGGCAAAATAAAGAGTTATTCATCGTAAAATTCAACCGTACTGTAATGGGGCAAGCGTTGTTCTTTAGTCGGCATTTTCATAAAATCGGCATATCTGTCCGTCAGAACAGCTTCGGCATCGCATGGAATAGGAACCGAAATACCCTCGAACATACCTTCACGCAAAGGCATCAAATGTTCTTTCTTGATTGGAACGCTAAAGTCGGCGGGGTCACAAATATATTGCATCTCTTTTTTCGATACTATATCAAGAAAATAGTAATAAAAATAGAAGAACAAAGGGGTAAAGCACTTGAATAAAGCCCTTGTTTTTGTGCATAAATTTTTGGATGCGGAGAGATTCATAAGGGCGAATTTAGCATGTTCCTTACTCCGGTTTCGTTTTTTTCGGTACTTTGAACACGGAGTTTCCCAGCAACGATATATGTCCAAACAAACCCCTTTATATTTATATTTATTGTCGTTGAGCCAAATCTCATTCGTCGCAGTCGAATTACGATATCTAATTTTACTGAAATCGCACCAATAGACGGGATCGGTTAATTTGTCATGAATAATGTATTTATCGGAAAGAGATTTTCTGAGCAGCTCCATAGCACGGTCATAATCCTCTTTAAAAACGGCAATATCCAAATCGTCGTCCCACGGAATAAATCCCTGATGTCTTATGGCTCCGAGTAAAGTTCCGTAAATCAGAAAATAATGGATGTCATTTTGTCTAAAAAGAGCGTCAATCTCTTTAAATAATTCTAAAAGTTCACGTTGTACTCTTTTAAGTTTTTCATTTCCGTAAGGACAGATAAAATCGAGATCTGAATGTTCCATGTTCATCATTATTTTAAAAGGCATTCAAGCATATCTAAACTGAAAACGGGAATTCCCGTCTTCGTGGCGACCTCTTTCCGTTCGGCAAAAGAGTCGTCGATAAATATAGCATGCCGATTATCAATATAGGTTGATTTTTGCTCATCTTGTTTAAGATGAATAATGCGGGTGAAAAGTCCCTGAATCTTCAATCGAGTTAATTGTTCGTTTAAATCATTTTTATGCTTGGATAGTAAAGTGATTTTTATGTTTTCATTGAGACATTGAAAGAGAAATTTCATCATATCCAAGTTGAAATATTTTTGCTCAAGAAGAATACAATCATCAAAGTCAACAAAAACTTCATCGTAAGCAATATCAAGTTTATATTTGTTGTCTAAGGCTCTATCCAATTCAATATGGTATTGATTTTCAATGATGTCAATATCATAACCGAAAGCGTCAAAAAGTGTAAGCAAAGCGAAATTAATCCCTTTATTTCTGAATAAGGAAGATGATCCACCTAATCTTGCTGCAATTTCCAATAAGAATAAATTTCCGTTTTCATCCTCTTTAAGTTGAACGAACCAAGCTCCTTGAAAGGAGACGGTTTGGTTGATTTTACGAATAATCTGTTCAAATTTCCCGGAGGTATCCGAAACTGGAACGGTATGAACACTAATACCATTCATAATTCTTTTTCGTAACCGTGGAGCAAAATACCGTAATGCTCCGTATCTATCTGTAAAACAATCAATCGTATATTCGGCTCCGGGTAAAAAACGACAAAAAATATTGTTCGGATACTCTTCGGTGGTGGCTTGAAGTATCAATTTGTCTTTAATTAGTTTCGCCCCTCGCGAACCATAGCCGATATCGGGTTTTGAAAAGACTGGAAATTTGTCTATATCTTCTTTTTTGTAAATTTCAGGGACATTAATAATATCTTTAAGCGTTTTATAGGTTTTGGTTTTGGATAAACAAATATTTACGGATTCAACGGAAGAAGCAATAACCATACAACCCAACTCTTGTTCATGTTCTTTTAAGATGGTAATGACGGCATCCATTGCAGGATAGATGGCATCAATATGATGTGTCTTTACGACTTTTTTTAATTCGGAAATAAAGTTCGGAGAATTGATAAAGGGAATATTGCCGATATATCGGGTAAATACAAATTTGCCGTGGTCATCCGCACTATTGCCGCCGATTAGATTAAAATGGAGGGAGTTTTTCAAGGAACGGTGAATTTCCAAACCTATTTCCGAGCCGCAAGGAAAAACCAATATGTTTTTTTTGGTCATAATTTTCAATTTAGTGAATGCTTTACTAATTGTGTCAATAGTACAATTTTTTCAAAAAAGCATTACAAAAATATATAAAATATGTTGTCATGATACATTTTAAAGAAGATTGAGATGAAAACTTAGGAGAATAGTATGGTTCATGATTTGTAGCGTATAAATTAGCAATTAGTTTTTCTGAGTTTAATGTCAATAACCTGACCGGTAAAGTCGGAAAGTAAAGTTTGAAGCGAGATGTTGGCGACTTCTTCAGAAGATAAAAGCGTGGTATCGGGTTCATTTCCGAAGTTCATTAAGCGCATCGGAGTTTTGGTTCTTTCCGGATTGATAACGTTAATTCTAATTTCTGCCGGTTCCCATTCTTGAGCCAAGGCTTGCATGAAATTTACGGCAGCAGCTTTGGTGGAAGAATAAATACTGTAAAAAGCTCTTCCTCGCGTATATGAACTTGAGGTGTATAGCAATAGTTGCCCTTTGCTCTCTTTTAAGTACGGATAACTCTCTATAGCGACATTTACCATTCCATCATAGTTGGTGCGTATCATTTGATTAATAGTGCTTTGCTGCATACTCAAAAGAGGTTCCTTAGTTAAAATGGCAGCAGTGTTTACTACATAATCAATGTGTTGCGTGCGATTATATACTTGTTGTAACGCTTCTTTAACTGCGACCTTATCGGCAATATCCGTTTGTGAAAGTGTTCGAGAAAAAGAAAATACTTGTGCCCCGTATTTATCCGCTATTTCCGCAATTTTTTGTCCTATGCCCGAACTGCCTCCAAAAATAACAATTACTTTTGCTCTAAGAAGGTGATAATCCATGTCGGAGTGCAAATTCGCAGAGCGAAGTTGGAATAGCTTGTCCAATAGATAGGTATCTTCTTTATAAGTTAATTTCATATTGGCTTCTTCTCCGGTAACGACGAATACTTTTTCCTCGGGAAGATATTTGACTACGGTGCCACAATCATCGGAGGAGGAAAATCCGGAATCTTGCAGTCCGATTTCATAAGCTTTTTTAATGGTGTGAAGCTTAAAAGCTTGCGGTGTTTGGCCCCGCATCAGATATTTTCGGTTGGGGACACTTTCAATCAGTTCTCCGGTCTCGTTTACCTTAATAATGGTATCGGTAGCCGGTACAGCAACGTCGACTGCATTATATTTTTCCAATGCCTCAATAACCTTATTCAAAATTTGCTGACTCAACATCGGACGGACGGCATCATGAAAAATAAGATTATGATTTATATTATCTTGATAAGCATTGATGGCTGCAAGACTTGATTCATATCGTTCTACTCCTCCTTTAAGTATTTTTCGCACCTTTTTCCATCCGTTATTCAAAACCATAGTTTCAATATTGGAAATATAGGCGGCGTGAACTACAATGCCGATTTCATCAATCAACTGATTGTTCTCGAAAATATCAATAGTATGCTCAATTACACTCTTGCCGGCGACTTTAAAAAATTGTTTAGGAAATTCATACCCTAATCTGCTGCCCACTCCTCCGGCTAAAATAACGGCTATATTCATAGTAAATTCTTGTGTTTTTTATGAAGATAGGCAAATGCTATATACGAATTTTTATCATGTCCAAGGTTAAGCCGAATAAAATCGTCTAAATACTTTTCCAAATCATCTATATTTTTATGACATTCGCCAATAATCAGATCAAATTCATTTATAACATTACCCTCTTTTAAATCTTTAAATATTTCATATTCAGCTCCCTCGACATCAATTTTAATAATTTTACAAGATGAGTCGTCCAAAGATTCTAAAATATTCTTTAAAACCACACTTGATTTCTTTACATGGACTTTTGTTTTATTAAATTTATGTTTTTTAATTTTTTCAGCGGAGCTCTGATTCTTAATATAATGCAATTCAGTAGATGCAACATGATCATGGCCATTTACACAATACAATTCCACTTCATCATCTTTATCTAAAAGTCCCAAATTGTAGGCAGTTATCTTTTCGGCAAGTTTTTTGTTATATACAAAATTCCTAAGAGCATTGTTATATGTTTCCTCCAATATTTCAAATCCATATACTCCAAGACAATTTTTCATATTTGCAAAATATAAACTCGCATACCCTCTGTTCATTCCGATATCGAAAATATAAAACTCTTTCTGCAAAAACAGAAGCGGTAAAGAGTAAATCTTTTCAATAAAAACTTCAATAAAAACGCTATAATTACTATCGGTTTCAATATAAATATTATCCTTGGTCTTTAAGTACAATTTATCGTTTTCAGAGGAATAAAACATAAGTTCCACCCCATTGGTACGACATTTTCTATATAAATAATTAAATCTCTTATCTCGGATAAGTTTTATATCCTTGTGAAAGAAATTCGCCTTTTCATCGCTATAATACAAAGCATTGTTTAATAAATCTGTTAATGCCTTGAAAAACAATGATAATCTTAATTTTGCACACATGGGAGTGGTCTTTAATAAATATTTTTATGCCGCAAAGTTAAGAAAAAAATTATCTTATCTAAAAAAAAATAACCGATTTCTCTCAAAGTTCAAATTTATTGATTCATAGTTCTGTTTGCTGTTCCTATCTTAAAGGGA
>CAZWCI010000030.1:0-9042 GCA_964632815.1 uncultured Lentimicrobiaceae bacterium
TTTTGTGGCTTTGCGGGCACACGACTCCCGGCCGCGGACTTGGAACCGGACGCCGGCGGCGAAGCCGACACGCCCAAAAGAAAAAAATCAATAGAAAAATTACGGGCAAAAAAAATCATTCCGAAGAATGATTTGGAGCGGTAAACGGGGTTCGAACCCGCGACCTAAAGCTTGGGAAGCTTTCACTCTACCAACTGAGCTATTACCGCTTTTTGCCGATGCAAAAATAAAAAAATGTTTTATACAATCCGAAGTCGGATTTTATTTTGTTGGATTTTTGCGTGGCTATAGTGTATGATTTTTGCGAAATTGGATTAATCGTTCTTTCAAGGTGGGGAACATGGCTTCGGGAACCAAAGAGACGCATGCGCGAAGGCCTTCTTTGCGGTCGCTTCCGGTAATTTCGAGACTAATGGCGCTGACTCCGTAGTACAAGAATTCTTTCAGCAGTTGTTCGCCAGACATTCCCGGGTAGGAGATGGTAAAATAGAATCCGTCTGCAAGTGGTTTATCTTCATCTTTATCGTATACGATTTTAAAGCCATTATCAATAAACATTTTTTTCATAGTGGCTGCTTTTCGGGTATAGATGCTTACATCGTCAAGATAATTGTAGGAGCCATCGTTACATGCTTTAAGAATTGCTGCGAGGGCATATTGAGCAGAGTGAGAAGTTCCTGAGCTGATGGCATAGACCGTTCCGTAGATGATGGCACGTCCCAGCTTCGGAGTACCGAAGTAGGGAATCAAATCAGGAAATTCGCGTTGATAGAGGGCATCGGAGAGTACCAACATTCCAATACGTTCTCCGGCATAGCTGAATGCTTTAGAACTGGAAATCAACAATGCATAATTGGATGTATAGTGTCCCACGGAGGGTTGAAACGGCGGAATTCCGGGTTTAGAAATATCGTTTCGGAAATCCATGCCGAAGTAGGCCAAATCTTCGAATACGCACACATCGTATTGATTTGCCAATTCGCCGATAGTCCGAAGTTCTTTGTCGGTAAAACAAATCCAAGATGGATTGTTGGGGTTTGAATAGATAATGGAGTGAATATTTCCTTTGGCGAGATAGCTTTCCAATTTGGCTTTCAGTTTCTCCCCACGATAATTATAGACGTCAAACGTCTCAAATTTGAGTCCGAGTACTTTATGTTGTTGTTTTTGTACGGGGAATCCAGGGTCAATAAAAAGGGTAGTATCGCGTTCTTTGCGTGCTCGCACGAAGGTCATAAATCCGGCCATTCCGCCCATCATGGAGCCCACGGTGGGAATACAGCCTTCCGGAGAGACATCAAGATTGATAAAATTCTTCACAAATTTGGCCATTTCTCTTTTTAATTCAGGGGTTCCTTCTATATCGGGATAGAGGGCGGCACAACCTTTCTTCAGGGCTTCGATTTGGGCATTTACGCCAATACTACAAGCAGGCAATCCGGGAATTCCCATCTCCATCCGCACAAATTTTTGTCCTGCGGCGTCTTCAATATCGTTGATCAATCTTTTCACTTCCCGAATGGATGCTTTTCCAATTTCGCGAATACCACTTTTTGCGAGAATATCATCTACAATTGTTTCGGGAATCGGGGTATTATTTCTTTTTTCCATGTTTATATGTTAATGATAATGAATATACAACGTTATTTCTTCTTCGGGGGCAAACTTACGGAATTTTTTCCAATTAGAAAAGGAAATCCAATCGTATAAATTGAAATAATTCTATGTTCAATTAATGATCAACGTAATGAAAAAAAGAGGTCTGAACAATTAATAGGGTTTGATATGGATTAAAGTAACAGTACCTTTTTTCATAAACTTAGCACCCATCAAATCGGCATAATAGAGGAGGTACACAAAAACCGTATTGGAAAGCACCGGTTTTTCATTCACAGTTCCATCCCAACCTTCGGAAATATTTGTTGTTTTAAAAATTTCTTCGCCCCATCGGTTATAGATAATCATCTTATAATTTTCCGCTGATACGTTATAAAACGTAGGGATAAAGACATCGTTTTTTCCGTCATTATTGGGAGTAAAGGAGTTCGGCACATAGACCACAGATGTTTCATAAATAATTATAGATCTGTTTATTGTATTAGTACAACCGAAAGCATCGGTAACCGTAAGGGAAACATTATATGTTCCTGTTTGAAGGTAAGTATGCTCCATATTTTGTTGGGAGGAGGTCGTCCCGTCATCCATATCCCAGAACCATGTTACATCATCGGAGGAACAATCGGTAAAATTGAGCGTTGTACCGAGGAGAGCATAAGATTGGTTCACACCAAAGCAGGCATTGGGCAGCGGCGCTTCGGTAATGGTAAATTGAAAATCCACTTGACAGAGACTATCGTTCACCGAACCGGAATAAGTTCCGGCAAAAAGGTTAAAAGCGGTATCTGCGCTGGCATTGGGTGTATTCCATTGATAAGTATAGGTCCCTACTCCACCGCTTGCGACAGCGATAGCCATTCCATCATCATGCCCACAGTGAGCTTTAACGGTAGAGACGGAGACAACGGGAGCGGTGCTGGTCAGGACAACAGAAGCGGTTTGGGTACAGCCGTAGTCATCGGTAACAGTAACCACATATGTCCCGGCAGGAATTTGTTGTATCGTTTGGGTTGAAGCCCCATTGGTCCATGCATATTGGTAGGGCGGAGTTCCTCCGGAAACCTGAGCGGTAAGTTCACCATTCGGATCATTGCAAATGGGCATAATCGTATCAAACGTGATGCTTATCGGGGGAGATTCCACAATCGTAATTGATTGGGTAACATCACAGCCGTCAGAAGAACCGGTAACTGTATAAGTGCCTGCCCCGACAGAAATGGAGCTTGTGGTGGCACCGGTATTCCACAGATAGGTATTCGCACCGGAAGCAGTCAGCATGGAAGTCTCTCCCGGACAGAGAAATAAAGAAGAGGCCGAAACGGAGAGATTAATACTGGTAGAGGCACCCGGGACGGTAACCGAAGCGGTTGTTGTACAGCTGTTGGCATCGGTGACCGTAACGATATAAGTACCCGCATTCAATCCTGTAGCGGTTGCGGTTGTTTGTACCGGAGTAGTATTCCAACTATAGGAAACCGCATTGGGAGAGACCACGGAAGCGGTCCCTGTGGGCGTTCCGCAGATGGCATCGGTAGCAGAAATAGAAGTTATTTCGGCGGCACTCACTTGAATAGGATATTGGTCGGAATAGGAGCACCCAAAATCATCATAGATTGTAAAAGTACAATTATAGGTTCCACTTGTCGTACCCAGCGGTGGGGTAATATCGACCGTCGTATCATTTATCACATTAGCCCAATTGCAACTCCAATTCACGTAATCGATGGGCACTTGATACGACCATGTAGGTGCAATCAAATTGGGATTAAAAGTAATATCCCAATAGAATACATACCCATTATCTTCTGCCCAGGTATCGCACACCTGGATTTGCCATTCACCATTGAGTGGACAACCCACCAGAGAGGATAATGAGCTCACGGGAGCATAATATTGAGAACCTGATGCAATATGCGTAGAGTCGATACTTCGTTGGGTATATCCATACGAGCCATAAAAACTATAGTCATTTCCTGCATTATAAGAATAATCGGAATAGGCGTAGCCCCCTGAAGAAAGACCGGCATACATATTCGAATATCCTGAATTTCCGTAACTGAAAGATGAATTTTCCGACCAACAGTAATTCCAGCCCACGCCCGGGGGATTTCCTGCGGAGGTACAATAATTGGACAAATTATCTGAAGTATTCGGTACCCCGAACATAAGTCCGGATCGCCACAGATAGTGGTTGTTGAGCAACAGGGCGCTGCTTCCGTTGGGGCAAACGAGATAAATGGACAAGTCGTCGGTATAGGTATGCTCCAGATTGATACATACAGAGACGATATCGGAAGCATTTTGGATCACATCGGAATTGGAAAAATTTGTAAACACGACGGAGCTGGTATAACAGGCGTCGGGGCAGTTAGGACCATCGGGAATAAAGGTTGCACCGCCGGTTCCCATAGTAATTTCTTGTTCACTTTGAATGGGTTGCATTTCAATAATAGAAGCGGTATCGTAGCCGAGGGTTAATTGTTCAGTACTACCGGCGCATATAACATCAGAGGGGTTGATATTTGCAATAGGATTTGAAGATACTCGAATACGACCGGTAAAAAAGCTTTTACATCCATTCAGATCTTCGGCCATCAGAATAAAGTTATAGCCGATAGACATCGGTGGAGTAAACGTTGTTGTTTGTCCGGATGCCGTTTGTGACACGGGGCCATTATTATAATACTGAAAAGACCATGAATAAGTGAGGTTTGGGGTTGCAGGAGTGGCCGTTGCCGCGAAATTGATTGCTTGTCCAGGACAGACATCAATATAATAGAAACCGTCCGCTTCGAGTTGCGGAGCCGGAACGGTATTCGTCAAACTCAGCACCACATTACTGGTACAAGTTGTCACAGGCGGGTTACCACCGCCGCCACCGCAGGTATATGTAAAGAAGAGACCATACAAATAGGAACCATCGCTACAAGTGTATAAATTATTATATCCTTCATCTATATAAAAATAGCATTCATCGTCATAATAACCTGCCCACCATTCAAAAGTTACCACACTTCCGGTTGCCACGGAAAAAGTATATGAATAATTATACCCACTTGAAACCGTAACGGAGGTATAGTAACTTCCACCGACATAAATATCAATTTCAGCACCATTCCATCCATCTCCCCACGAGTCATACATATCAATGGTGATCGAGCATTGAGCGGACAATTTGGTCTGACCTCCCATCAAAAGCCCTAACAAAAGCAACAATATTGCCGATATATGTGTAAGAAAACGAATAAAACTTTTCAAAGAAATAGTCATTCTAAATTAATAAATAAATATCAAAGCCGATCTGATAATTCAGACAATAGGCAAATCTCAAATGTTGCTTTTTGCTACAAAGTTAATAAAAAAATATAAAGTCGGAACTTATTTTACTATTTTAGCAAGAAATATTTCTATTTGATTCTGAAGAGGCTGGGTATTATCGTTATAAATGACAAAATCTGAACGATGACATTTTTCCGCCTGGCTCATTTGAGACAACATCCGTTGTTGGATATCCTGCGATGACCATGAGGGGTTCCTCTGTTGCAGTCTGCTAATTCTTAAATCATCGGGAGCATCCACCGTAACAATAAAATCGAAAAGGGAATCAAAGTTTGCCTCAAAGAGAATGGCGGCCTCCATCATTACGATATCATTGTTTTGTGAGGAACACCAAATAGCAAAATCATTCATCAGTCGGGGATGTATAATTGCTTCGACCAATTCGCGGGCATGAAGGTCAGAAAAGATAAGGTCGGAAACTTTTTTTAAGTTTACCTGTCCATGCTCTAAAATATCAGAACCGAGCGCTTTTTCAATTTCATGGATAACTTCTTCCTCCGAATATAAATTTTTGGCATGACTGTCGGCGTCATAGACGGGGATTCTTTTTTGGATAAACAGTTGAGCTACGAAGCTTTTTCCTGTTCCTATACCGCCGGTCAGCCCTATTTTGAGCATCATTAATTATTTTAAATAAATAGTAAGAGTTTGTGGAGATTGAATCTCCACAAACTCATTTTCATAAAAACCGATACTTTTAAGATATTGATTCAATTCATTTTTGGTGAAAATATAATTGTATCTGTTTTGTTTTTTTTGTTGAATGAGATGATAGACGGGAAGATTAATCGTTCTATTTTTGGGTGAATACTTAGAATTCAAAAAATTAAAACCTGATGTATTAAACACCAATGTCATCACTGAATCAGAAAGTCGGGTATTCTCTTTTTGCAAAGGCAAACCGGAACAGGTAACCGTATAATTCAGTTTAACCGTATAATCTTTAGAAAAATACCCAAAAATCCAAATCAAGGAAGCTATCGCAAAGCAAATAAGTAAGGTAATAGACGGTTTTCTGTATTTTCTTTTATATTCAGAATGAACAGCCGTATTTCCCATTATTTTTTATTTTTTTTGTTCATTCGCATCTATAGCGACTGCTGCTTTTTCAATTTTAAATTTGCTTCCATCTTCTACTTCAATAATAAAAGTAGCTTCTTGAACGTCAACAATTTTTCCGTGAATTCCACCGATAGTAACTACATGATCTCCTTTTTTAAGGGCTTCTCTAAATTGTTGGATTTTCTTTTGTTTCTTTTGTTGTGGACGAATCATAAAGAAGTAGAAAACCACAATAATGAGCACCAAAAAGATCAGCATTGAGCTCATACCACCACCTTGTTGTCCTGTAGCTTGTCCTTGAGCAAATAATAAAAAAAGTGAATTGTTCATAGTGTTTCGATTTAAATTAATTCATAAATATATTACGGAATAATAACTTCCGCAGTAATTCTTATTACAGTATTAACGGGATAAGTATTGGCTGATACCACTACAGAATGGGTTTCTTTCCCCAATTTGTTTTTAGAGTCAAAAGCCACCACAATTTCTCCTGATTCTCCCGGTCGTATTGGTTCTTTTGGGGGAATAGAGGTTGTACAGCCGCAAGAGGCATTAGAATTGTAGATAATCAAATTAGACTTCCCTGTATTTTTAAATTTAAAAGTATAGCTAAGGCGTTCTCCTTGAATTACTTTTCCAAAGTCATGGGTGTTTTTTTCGAAAGTCAAAACAGGCATATTGCGTTCTTCTTGTTTTGAGACGCCATCAGGAGATGCAGGGTTATGAATATCTGAAACAGATGGTTTCAGTTCTTTTTTCCCATTTCCGCAGGAATTCAATAATACAGCGGATAACAAAAGCATCATAATAAAGGGAAAATATTTCATTCTCAACATCCTTTTAACTTCTTAAATTAAAAAATATATTCAACGAGCAAAAATACTAAAAAAATACAAACGGAGGAGTATCTTGCTAATTAAATCCCAAGGTAAAGGAGTTGAAAAGATCCGTTATTTTTTTGTACTTTTGCGGATTGATCCACAACGACTATGATTCGCTTCATACTCAAACGAATACTTTACGGGTTGCTCTTAATGTTAGGCGTAATCACGCTTGTTTTTTTTCTATTTACGGTACTTCCGTCGGATCCGGCGCGCATGATGATGGGGCAGCGGAGTGACATTGCCACGGAGGAAGCTATTCGCAAAGAGATGGGATTAGATTTACCTATTGGTATCCAGTATTTAGCTTATCTTAACGACCTTTCACCGATCTCATGGCATAAAACTAAAGACTCGGAATCCTTTTTCTATTTAGACTCTTCCGATTACAGTTATATTTCTGTTTTACAGTTTTCTGCCTCTTCCATTGTATTAAAAAAACCATTCATGCGAAGATCTTACCAAAGCAAACGGCAAGTGTCTGAGATTATCGCAGAGGCATTTCCGAAAACAGCCATTTTGGCTTTAGTATCTATATTTTTCGCAATTATTGTAGGAATCTCTATCGGAATATTGTGCGCTGTATTTAAGGACACTTGGTTTGACAAAATAGCTTTATTTTTTTCAGTCTTGGGGATGTCCTTACCTTCTTTTTTTGCGGCAATCCTCTTTGCCTGGGTTTTTGCATTTTTACTTGCCGATGTGACCGGCTTGAGTATGTTTGGCAGTTTATACACAGTGGACAATTACGGAAGCGGGCAGTATTTAGATTTAAAAAACCTCATCTTACCTGCAATTACATTAGGCATCCGACCTTTAGCATTAGTGGTAGAGTTGACCAAAAATTCTATTTTAGATGTATTGTCCAAAGATTATATCCGAACTGCCAAATCAAAGGGAGTTCCTTATAGAAGAATTCTTATTAAACACACTTTAAAAAATGCTTTAAATCCTGTTGTTACAGCCATTTCAGGATGGTTGGCCTCTCTATTGGCCGGGGCAGTTTTTGTAGAATACATATTTGACTGGAAAGGGATGGGGGTTGTTATTGTAGAGGCTCTAGATAAATATGATTTTCCTGTGGTCATGGGTTCTTTGCTTTATGTTTCGATAATTTTAGTAATCATTAATATCATGGTTGATATCATATACGGTTGGTTGGATCCTCAAGTTAAATTCGGAGATTAGTTCATGAATGAAAATGCCAAATACTTAGAAAAAGAGAACATCGGACAGCTCTTACTCACCTATTCACTTCCTGCAATCATAGCAACGACAGCGGGATCATTATACAACATTATTGACCGGATATTTATTGGACAGGGCGTAGGGCCTTATGCCATTTCGGGGTTAGCCATTACCTTTCCCATCATGAATTTGGCTATTGCTTTCGGAACATTAGTCGGGGCGGGAGCAGCGGCGATTGTTTCCATTCGGATGGGAGAACAGCGGTATCCCGATGCCATTAGAACATTAGGAAATGCAACGGTATTAAATCTTATTATCGGGCTATTATTTTCTGTCATTGCCTTAATTTTCCTGGATCCCATTCTCATTTGGTTTGGGGCCAGTAAACATACCATTTCTTATGCGCGTGAATTCATGCAGGTTATTTTAGCCGGAAATATTGTGTCGCATATGTTTTTCGGACTCAACAACATCATGAGAGCTTCCGGATATCCCACGAAAGCAATGATCTCGATACTTTTGACTGTTACCGTAAATGTTATTTTAGCTCCGATATTCATATTTTGGTTTCATTGGGGTATTCGCGGGGCGGCATTGGCGACAGTGATTTCACAGATCATTGGTATGATTTGGGTATTGGCACATTTTAATAGTTCCAAATCGATTATTCATTTTCAAAAAGCTTCATTCAAATTAAAACGAAGGATTGTCAATGACATTTTCGCCATCGGCTTATCTCCTTTTCTTATCCACATCTGTGCCGGATTGGTCGCTGTAATCATGAACTGGCAATTAACAAAATACGGAGGTGATTTAGCTATTGGAGCATTTGGAATTATAAATAGTATTGCCGGGTTGATTGTAATGGTGATTTTCGGCTTTACGCAAGGAATGCAACCCATTGTAGGGTACAATTACGGAGCCAAACAGATGGGCCGGGTTTTTCTGACGCTCA
>CAZWCI010000030.1:9142-15342 GCA_964632815.1 uncultured Lentimicrobiaceae bacterium
ATTGTAGGGTACAATTACGGAGCCAAACAGATGGGCCGGGTTTTTCTGACGCTCAAATTAACCATCTTTTGGGCAACAGGAATAAGTATTATCGGATTTTTACTAACGCTGCTTTTACCGGAAGCTTTATCTAGAGCTTTTACCGATGATCCTACCCTACTCTCCATCACAACGATTGGCATGCGTTTATACATGCTGGCCTTTCCTGTGGTTGGTTTTCAGATTGTTACTTCAAATTTTTTCCAATCGATAGGAAAAGCTAAAATTGCTATTTTTCTTTCATTATCGCGACAACTTTTGTTTTTAATTCCATTTATCGTCTATCTCCCGACTCAATTTAATTTAACAGGAGTTTGGATTGCTCAGCCAGCGGCCGACATATTTGCCTCTTTGGTAACGGGAGCAATTTTATTTTGGTTTTATTATCGCTTAAAAAAAAAGAAAAATCTTTCTTTAGATAGTAAACCATATTCTTCGTAAATCAAAACAAAAAATAGAACATGTTATTAACACAATTAAAGGAGTATTCTATTTACTTAGTATCGCAATCGCCAAGACGACAAGAATTATTAAAAGGAATGGGGATTGAATTTGATTCGTTTTCTTCCGATGTTGAAGAAATATATCCTAACCATTTCTCTCCCGTAGAGGTTGCGGAGTATCTTGCTCAATTAAAACTCTCAGAAATTCAATTTTCCAAATATCCGGAAAAGAGTATTTTTATTGGTTGTGACACAATTGTCGTATTGGGAAATGAGATTATTGGAAAACCTTCAGACAAAGAAGAGGCGAGAGAGATGTTACGCAAATTGGCGGGTCACACGCACACAGTTATCAGTGGATTATCAGTTGCTACTAGTCAGGTTCGTTTATCGGGAAATCGCCAAACACAAGTTCATTTTGCTTCTTTTTCGGAAGAAGAAATTGAGTATTATATCTCAAAATATCTTCCTTTAGATAAAGCAGGATCTTACGGGGTTCAAGAGTGGATTGGATACATCGGGATTGAGGCGATTGAAGGCTCTTTTTATAATGTTATGGGATTGCCCACCAAACTCTTATGGGATCTTTTACATCAAATTTGTAATCCTATTTAATATTTTTTTTCACTTTCTTTGCTGCCAATTGCCCGCAAGCTGCGGCAATATCATCTCCTCTGCTATGGCGCATGGTGACAATCATATTTTTTTGTTCCAAATATTCCATAAAAGCACTTGTTTTTTGAGGAGGACTTTTCCTATAGCGGGCATCGGTAGAATTGTATTCGATTAAATTAATTTTAACCGGAAATAGCTTGCAAAACCGGAGTAATTTATCAGCATCTGGAATGGAGTTATTAATATCGTCAAGTAAAAGATACTCAATACTGACTCTATTTCCTGTTTCGGAAGCATAATATTGGAGCGCTTTTTGTAATTCCGGCAACGGATTAGAAGCTGTAACGGGCATCAGCCGAAGTCTTTTTTCAGGATCTGCCACATGAAGTGATACTGCAAGTCCTACTTTCACATGATCATCAGCCAATTGTCTAATTTTCTCAACTATACCAACTGTAGAAAGGGTAATTCTGGAAGGAGACCATCCTTGTCCACGGGAAGAAGTTAACAACTCAATCGACTGCAAAACATGATCATAATTAAGTAATGGTTCGCCCATTCCCATAAAAACGATATTTGAAATCTCTCTTTTATAAGCCGCTAAGGATTCTTTATTCATTAAAAGAAATTGGTCATAAATTTCTGTAAAGTGAAGATCCCTTGCAAACCCGCTTTGTCCTGTGGCACAAAAAGAACAATTCAAAGGACAGCCGACCTGAGAAGAGATGCATGCCGTAACCCTTTTTTCTGCGGGGATAAGTACTCCTTCAATAAAATGTTTATCCGGCAGACTGAAAAGGAACTTGATTGTTCCATCCCTACTTTCGAATTTATCACTAATAGAAAGATGTTCCAATACAAAATTAGTAGTAAGTTTTTGTCGAAGTTCCAAAGAGAGATTGAGCATTTCATTGAAGGAATGCACTCCTTTTTTCCAAAGCCATTCGTCTATCTGTTTGGCTTTAAATTTCTTTTCTCCCGCCTCTTCTATAAAACGAATGATCTCTTCATTCTTTATTTTTCGAATATCTTTCATGCAATAATGTATTATCTCTTTTAAAATACAAAAAAGAGTGCAAAGGTAGCAAAAAAGAAGGGATTGTAGCTTACTGTTTATCGAAAACCAGCTTTAAGTTGTTAAAATCAGATGCAGCATTATTCACTCGTTGGTATTTTGTATATTCAGAAGCCGGATAGAATAATATGCCATAATATTCTTTGCTCACAATCACAATCATATTTCCTTCTTGAGTGGCCGTCACAATAAATGAGGCATTTGCCTTAGATGGAGAATCTTCATCATAGACGGCCATTTCAATCTCTTTCAGATTGGTGCAGTAATAGCCTTCAGGAACTTCAATTTTAATTTCGCGATAATAATGAGATTTATAAGATTTTTGTACCGGTAGAACGCGGTCTCCTTCTTGTTTAAATTCACTTTGTTCCCCTATTAATTTTCCTACTTCTAAAAATATTTTACCAGCTCCAAATTTAGCGAGATCATAATCAGAAATATTTGCAGTAATAACAAAAGGTTTCACAAAAATATCCTTCGAATTGTCATTCTGGACTTGTAAATCATTTACATTAACACTCTCTGTACCGAGGGCTGCGTAATGGTCAATAAGACTTTGCCGATCTTCTTCTTCCATCTCTTGCCATTGAGCCTGTAATCGAGGTGCATTATATCCTGTCAATGAACGGCGAAGTGTTCCAGCAATATTTTTTTCTTCGGTATTAACTTTTATATCAACAAAAAGACTATCTCCTGTTGACTCAGCCGGCAATGGAATTATTTCTCCGAATTCAGGAACGAACGAAAGTACTTTTCCTACTGAAACGGGAGTTAAGAAAAGACCTTGCTGACCTGCAAGAGAAGAAGGCACCAAGCCAACGCGCAAATTCATATAATCTACAGACAAATAAGTATCCAACGCAGGAAAATAGAACAAAACTTCCTGATAAAAGTTAGGACCATCAAATTTGGGATCAAAAGTAGTAGTGGTTTTATTGGTTGTCAAAACAATTTGAGCATCAATTTCGAATTGTACAAAAAGATTATGAAAAATTCTGGTTAAGCCCAAAGTATTCGCCATTTTATTTTCGAGAATCGAGGAAGGATCACTAAAAAGAGAATGATTCATATCAATATAAAAGAATTCTGTTTTCACATAATCTTCAATTGCTCTAATTTTATCAAGAAGAGGTAATTTTTTATCGATTTTCATAGAAGAAATCAGTTTCTTAAGACCTTTACTACCTGCTTTATCCAATTGGACAAGAGAAGCAAAATTTGCCGCATAAGAACTCGTTGTATTGAAACGCATTCTACTACTGTTATAATTATAAGCAAGAACAAATTGAACAGTAGGATAATATGCATCATTAAATGCCACAGATTCCGTTTTCTTGGCAGGAATATCATGAGTTATAACATGGGCAAATCGGCGTTCTTGTTTTTCAATCACCGTATCTGTTGCGATTGCCAAGCCATTATAAGAATAAATATCAAATTTAAGAAAATCGGGGGAGACAATAGTAAATTCTGCCGTCTTAATAGGATTTTGCCCATAAAAGATGTTATTCCCATTTTCGGGTAACCTTTTGTTTCTAATAATATAAAAACAATCAAAAACTCCTCCTATTTTGGCGGAATCGAACTGAAGCACCATATACTCTTCTCCATCTTCTTCTATCAAACGAATATCGTCTTTAAAAAGTTTGGTAATCTTGCCATTTTGATCGATATAACGGCCGTTACATTCCAAAATATCTTCTTCCTCAGCATCCGGAAGATAGAATTTGCTATAACGTTCCAATTTATCTTCTGAATAAACTTTATTAACAAATCGGCGAGATTCCCATAATTCAAATTGTCCATTCTCAATACGATAATCAAAAACACGGCCGTCGTATAAGCAAGCGACTCCGCTTTCTTTATACCTCATTTCCTCTTCTGCTGTCAGAGCAGGTAATTCCGTAAAACCATAATAGCCCAAATCAATTCCTATTTGAGCCGCTGCACCTTGAAGAATTGCTAACAAGGCGATACTTAAAATTATTTTTTTCATAATATGAATATTTTAAATAAACAAATGATTTACTTTATTCTGTTGTCATAAAACCACTCTTGGTCAAATTGTACTTGACCATTCTGAAAATACTGCTTGGCATTTCCATGCAAGAAATTTTCTACGTAATTAGCTTCTCGGTACAAGTTGCCATTTTTATGATACTCTTTACTTTCTCCTTGAAGAAGATCATAATAATAGTTATCAACGCACTTTAATTGACCATTTTCATACCATTCTTTCAAAACCCCATGATACAAATCATAATAATGGTTTCGTTCTCTAAAAATTTTTCCGTTCGGGTAAAAATACAACTCTTTCCCATTTTTCACACCCCCGACAAAAGTAGCTTCATAAGACTTTGTCCCATTGGTATAATATGCGACAAAAGTAATCGGATCTTTATCTTTAAATGGCTCTATTTCTGACATTTGTTTATTTTTTTGCATATATGAATATGCAATTGCCTGACCTTTAGAATAATGAAGTTGATACATTACAGTTTGTCCGTCCACTGCGTAAAAGGAAGCTATTCCTTCACGCAAGCCATTCATATAAGGAACTTCTGCTTGAAGATTTCCGTTATCGTAATATTTCTTTTGAACTCCTTCCAAAGTCCCATTTTCATAATAGTTTGAGAGAAAAAGTTGCCCATTTATGTAATAAATATTTTCCGGACCTTCTTCATTTCCCAACAGAAAATTTGTTTCTGCGATTTTAATGGACTCATCTATATCGTCATAACCCACATATCGGCCAGAATAATCATTTTCATAACTCATCATATATGATTGGATTCTCCCGTCATACAAATACCAAAAACAGGTATCCTTCATTAGTCCTGCAGACAATTGAGACGAGGTGGCAACATTTCCGTTTAAGAAATACCTATATTGATGACCATTGCCATTTTTAAAAGTATCTTGGGCGAAAATTTGTTCATTGTTATCATAGAAATTGTATATGTAGGGTAATCCATGTTTATAAATCTCTTCAAAATAGCGTTTTTGGTTGGGATAGTACATAATCATTTTTTCCATATCTCCTTTTTGAATAATAAAGAGATTTTTAATAGAACCATTCATATAATATTGATAAACAGCTCCTTCTTGTTCACCATTTCGGAAAAATCCTTCTTCTTGAATGGTGTCATTCGGATGATATTTTAGGTACAATCCATGAGCTTTTCCATCTTTATATTCTTGATACATTTTCAATCTCCCGTCTTCATAATACTCTTTATAGATGCCATCTTCTTCCCCATCTTTATATTCTGTTTCATTCATCAATTGTCCGGAAGGATAAAACCGTTTCACAATTCCTTTTTTCTCTCCTGACACTTGATAAATACAGGTCGTTTCGATTTCATCATTTTCCGGAGTTGTGCGATACAAATGATAGGTAATCGTTTTGTTTTTCGGGCTATATTTTTCTCTGACTCCGCCATTAATATCATAAGAAGTTACTTCTGTAATAATATCATTTTTATAAATTCTGCTTAATTGTTTGATTCCTTTATTGTTATAGATTATCTCTTCACCTTCATACAGATTATTATCGTAGTGTGTCTCTCTAATTAAAACACCATTTTTATTGAACTCTTTCCATAGTCCGGAAGTATTACCATTTTCATCGAATTCTCCTTCCAATCCAATTTTTCCTGACACAAAATAATATTTCCAATTTCCAAATGAGGAATTATTTTTCACAAGCCCTTCTCTCTCAAGTTTTCCATTAGGATAGTAATATTTAGCAAATCCCACACTATCTTTTGGAGCATAAAAAATTTCAGATTCCAGCATCTGATTCGGATAATAATCTTGAGATAAACCTATAATTTCCCCTGCCTTATATTCGGATTTAGATTTTAAGTTGCCTTGGGAATAGAAAGTTTTACATTCTCCGTCATACAAATTATCCACCCAAACAGATTCTTCAATAAGGTTTCCCGAACGATTATATTCTCTCCGAGTACCATTAATTGTCCCATCAATAAAAGGCACCTCCATAGACAAAATTCTTTCTCCTTCAC
>CAZWCI010000031.1:0-15337 GCA_964632815.1 uncultured Lentimicrobiaceae bacterium
GAAAAAATGGCTTCCAAACCGCGAATTTCAGCTACTCCGGCAGTTCCCCATCCATTAGTTCTAGCATACGGGTCTATAAGCAAGTGTTGTGATCCTGCTTGTCCTGAACGGTCTTTATTTCCTGCAAACGAATCAAGAGAAGCGCCCGCAAAGATGCCTATTAACGCAATAATTATTAATCTTTTATATATTTTATTCATAGTTTCTGATATTTTATAATTTAACATAATTAAAGGTTAAAAAGCATTCAAGTCAGTTGGTCTCATTGCAGCAAAGAATTTCAGAGTTTTCTCTCCTACTCCCGGTACTTGAACATGAATAATATACATTCCACTAGCAATCGGAATTCCTGCATTATTTTTGAGATTCCAATCTACGAAAGTAGATCCGCTATCTCCTTTAGATAATTTTCTCACTAAGATTCCATTAACTGTATAGATAGAAATAGTACAAGTTTGAGGAAGATTTACTATTTTAACAACATTATCCAATGCTGAAGATTCGTAGGCGGAAAAACCATAATAAGGATTAGGAATAATATTAATATTATCCAACGCTGAAACTGCAACATCATTCACATTATTTTTAATTGCAATATTCTTAGTGGAGAATTTAAACATCGGGAAGTTGTCGTTTTGAACTGTTTCAGGAGCTGTTCCTTTAGCAGACAACCATCTCATATAGGGACGAGTAACACGTATTTTAATAGTAACATCATTAGACAGCCATAAGCTTTCTTTTTTCTCAACTGCCATTGGGATGTTCGTCCACATAACATTGTTAAAGAGTTCATTCTTTTTCTGTTTTCTAGTATCATTATGAGATGAACCACTTACAAAATTGCTGAATTTATTTTTCAACCAAGCACCTTCGTCGTATGACGGACAGTCAATTGTTTGATTATAATTCCGGGTTGCACTTGCACCTTGATAGAACGTTGTTGATGTATTACCTGAACTACCTACTATGTAAATAAAATGCATTCCACCAAAAGCTGGTCCTTTGAAATTATCGGGGAATTGCCCCACTGTTTCTTGATAATATTTATACAAACTATTATAATAACCTTCACTTAATGGATTGCCTTCTTCATCGTAACCATACACAGAAGTGGGATTAAACAACATATCATCACCATTATTTGCTGTATCGGATGAATTTTCCGAGAACATAATATTTAATCTTTCTCCTGTTTCGATATTAATTGCATATCCTGGGAACCATCCCATTCCTGTACCAGAACCATCTGGTTGTCCGTTTTTATCCACAGATTGAGAATTTCTTGGTTCGAATCTCCATGCATTTCCAATAGCTTTGGCGCGATCATCACAAGCTTCAAGTACAACACAACGAGTCCATTTACTTTTATCGCTAGTTAATACAATATCAACAGAATAGAGATTAATCATAGATTGATTGTAATGATACTTATTAAAGTTACTGGTTGTAAAGTCTCCATATACCGTACTAGAAGATGTTTTACTTCCCCAGTAAGGATCAGCAGGCTCAGAAGTAGCACCGGGGAGATCTGGGTATACATATTTTTGTTGAGGACCTCCATCATAAGTTGACGCAAGTACATAAGGTGCCCAAGTTCCGTTCACCACTTCTTCAAATTGTTCTTTCGGATCTTTCCATGCTCTTGATCTCCATGATTCATTCAAGGTTCCTTGAGGAGTAATCAAGAAATAATCTTCAGTTTTCCATTGATAATATTTATCTTCAACTCCTTCCTGAACGCCTTCAGCATCATCCCACGGACCGGCAGACTGATTTCCCGAACGGATCCAGTTACCTACAAAACCATTTGTATAGTCATACGCTCCTGTCAGCCATTGTTTGCTATCATCAGCGTAAGAGATTGAAGAACCGATTAATTCAACTTGTCCAAATTTTGCTAAATTTTGATAAGTACGAATTCCAAATGTGCTATTTTGAGCAACTTCTTCTTGTAAGATTGCAAAAGGATCATCTAATATAGTAATTGCGATACCATGATCCAATAGCAATTGTTCATTCAACAAACTGATTGTTGATACTGACGGAATTGTATCTGTTTGTCCATTCTCATTCGTAAACTCAAGAATCCAAGTTGAATTTTCAGTAACATCATCAGATGAAGGTTCCACAAATTTAATCACATATTCTTTTGCTTGTACTTTAAGTGGGTCAACAACTTTTACTCCAATAGGACCTGCATTTTTTTGATATTCAATCTCATTCGATTTCCAAGGAGCTCCTGACATAATTTGATCTTTTGTTTTCTGAGACATTTCGCAGAAAAATCCACCATTTCCTTGTCCTTCGATACGAGTAATTACGGGTTGAGTACCATATTCAGAATTCATTACTGTTCCACCATATTGAGGAGTAATATCATGTGGGATTCCGACAACGGGTTTAATTGAACCACCGCCTGCAGCCTTTCTTCCAGCTAAAAATACAGTTTTTTGTCCAAACAATCCATTATCGATATTCGGGTCTATAGAGAATGGTGCATACTCGTTAAATGCATAAGCCAATACCATAAAATAGTATTTTTTATGATTTACTAATGTATTCGTACCAGAAGCAAATTTATCTTCGGTGATTACTTTTGAGTGGAAAATTCCAGAATTAGTTCCATTAACTTTTTCAACCGGAACAGATGTTCCCAAAGCATCACTGTATTGCCAATTTATCAATTGACCAATAGCGGTTCCGTTATCTCTGTAATTTTCGATATCGCATTGACCTATTAATTGTGCCATATTTGGATCTGACAAATCTGTAATACTTACATTTTGATTTTTTAATTGGTATATTAAATATCCTTCAAACTTATAGCTTCTTTGTTCAGCAGTAAAATTGATTACGGTTTCTTCTGTATTATAATTTTGATAATAGATTACGGTATCAACACCATCAATATTGGTTACGATTGAATCTTGTACAATGCTCGTTCTTTCATAAGTAAAAGAATGTGGAATTTGGTTATCCAATTCTTCATAACCTTCTTGGTAGTTATTACTAATAGGATCATCATTTGAGATATAAAGAATCAATTTATTATTTAATTCTCTTATGGTTACATCCGGAGCATCGGGGCCGTCGAGTACTTTAAAACAATTTTCAAAAAGTGCTTGACATTTATCATCGGCAATTTTAAGCAATTTAACAGATTCCCATGCGCCACCGGAAGAAGCTCTTGCCCATGGAATACCTACGGTAATATAGTTAACGGAACCTGCTTTAAGAGTAAAAGGACCTGCTGATTGCATAAAACGACGGTCTTTAGGTGCATTTCCTACATTAGCTTCTGTCCAACCACCATCACCATATTGATTAGGATCTGGGTCAACACCTTTGGTTCCCCAATTACACAAGTCAGTAAGTCCCGGGAACATAAAGTCGCATTCCGGACCCGTTGCACCATTTGAGGAGTGTGCATTAGCTCCGTATTTCATTTTGGTACCATCTTTCCAATATCCTCTTAACATATAATAATATTCATAGGCAACATCAGGGTCACCCACAACTGAATTATCATTATTATGATACACAAATCGTCTCATTCCAAAACGTTCGTTGTCAACAATACCATCTCCAAAGTTAACCCCATTTATGGCCATAGGATATTTTTTATTATCCCAATCTAAAGAAGATTCTGCGGGGTTATTCAAAAAACGATCACAATATCCCGGAATTAAGGCAACTGAATCGGCATGGAATTTAGGATTATCCACTCCATCGTCATCCATATAAGGTCCTTGGAAGAAGTCAACTCCAACTGCTGGTGGGTGATTGCCATAATGTTGTGCCAAACCTTGTCCATCAATATCGTATCCGTTATAACAATAACCTAATCCTCTATTAACATCACAACCTACATAGTCATCATCTGCATATCCTAAATCTGGGTCAACCCATTGGGAAAAGAACGTTTGAGTTAATTCAAAAGTTGAACGATTAATAATTTCATAGGAATAGAAAGTCATGTTATTAATTTCGTCATTGGTAGCAAATCCGAAAGCTTGTCCACGAATTTCAAGTCCGATAGGTTCTCCTTGAGATTCTGTATGTTGACCTCCTTTATCATTAAAAATCCAATACAACGTTTCATCTCCTTTAAGAACGTGGTCGGCATAAATCATTCCATTTGTATTTCCAGCTAATTCTTCGGGAGTTTTAGGAAGTGCGTCTTGTTGTGCCAATTCGATATTTTGTTCTGTCCATGGACAAAGGTCATTATCCAAATCATAATAAGGATAATCTCCGTTTTCAGGACGATAAACACCATCATTATCACGATCGAAGAACGGTGCTAAGTAGAAGGATTGACCTTTTTCAACATCTCCGTGGGCAGGCCAATTCTTAATACTATTAGGAATTACATAACCGCTTTCAAAAGAGTTTGTTTCATCATTCCATGCTCCGCGATGAGCTTCAACTTCGGCACGAGTGATTTTAAAATGTTTATCATACTCTTTACATGTAACCTGATCCACTGAAGCTCCATTCAGAGTCAAAGGACCTGTCCAAAAATCATCTCCGACTTGGCGAAAACGAACTGCAGCCAATTTAAGCTGTTGGTTAACATCTAGTCCACCAATCCATAATGCAGCAGCAAACATAGAGGTTTTTCCTGAACCTTTTGGAACTTCATATTGAGCAATTTCTTTAAACCACATTGTTCCGTTGGTTTCGAGATATGCTCTAACATTATTAATCGTTAATTCGTTCGAATTAGTAGCAGGTAAACAAGCTGCAGCTTTGGTATTGACTGTTGTATTACGTCTAATTTCTCCTTTATACTTCTCCGCAGACAGCGAAGTTGTGAAAACAAAGGTTAAAACTGCAAGAATTAAAAATTTGTTTATATTATTCATTTTTCTTATATATTTTAATTTGAGTGACTGTTACTAATTAGAATGAAAATTGAACACCGAGACGAGCTCTGATAGGTTGCGTATAATTATACGGATCTTTCATTCTAATGGTATATAAATCATAATAAGAATCTGTACTAACCTGAGATAAAATCTGTTGTTGATATTCAGCAGCAGTTAAATAACCATCATCATCAGGATTTCCTGTATATTCATATACATATATAATATTCTTTAAATTCAATACATTTAACAAATCTAAGTAAACGGTCAAGAAACCTTGTTTGATTCCTTTTGGATTACCTTCTTTATCTTTCGCATTTTTTCCATAAAGATTAAACGCAAAAGTTTTATCTATACGGATATCGGCTTGAAAAATCCATGGTTTGCTGGAACCGTTAATTGAACCTGATAATTGAGAATTTGTTCCTGAAATAAATTCTGAGAATGCTTTGCTAGAACGGCTGTATGGGGTTCCTGAACGAGCAGAAAGGTTCAAACTTATTCCTGTATTTTCTAACCATTTAATTTCAGTAACCTCATTAGTTCCTTTTTTCACTCTTTTACTTACAGGACCATCATAGGCAAGACCTTGATCAAAACGATAGTCGAGCCATAATCCAACACTATGTCTTTGGTCAAAAGATAAATCAGTTAAAGTTCTCAAGTTCGGCTGACCGGAAGCAATAATAGCCAACCCTGAAGTTGCGGAAGAACCGGTCCCTTTTGCAAATTGTAACGTATAGCTAGCTCTGAATGCTACATTTTTGAAACGTTTCAACTCATAGCTAAGGGTAAATCCTTGAACTGTTCCAAAGTCTAGATTTGCATAAGAATAATACGTGCTCGGATATGCTCCGGAATAACGGAATGCCTGAATCTGATCACGTTTTTCAGAATAGTAAGCCAACAATGCGATTGCTGAATTTTCTCCGACTTTTTGGCGGAAACTGATTTCATATTCAATACTCTTTGATGGTTTCAAGTTAGGATTTGTTACAATATTACCTGCTTGAGATCCAAATTTTTCAATAAACAGATAATCAATAGGATTTAACTGTAAATTAGTAGGTCTATTGGTAATAATACTATAACTTGCTGCAAACAAAGAATTGTCTGATACCGGGAATGAGAATGAAAGACGTGGCATCACAGACCATTGTGGTTTGTAATCTTCAAAAGCTTCATAATGAACTTTGGAAAGGGCTTGTCCTTCTCCTTGTTCAATGGCAGTTTTCAAGATTGGACCTCCATTAGCACCTAAAATAGATTCAGGGTCGGAAATTTCTTGTCCGTTGGCATCATACCATGTTGAACCATTACGAAATCCAACAATATTAGAATTAGCAGCATCTAAAACTGCATCTTTTTGATTTACATATACCACCCAATCATCACCTACGTTATCGGGAATCAAAGTTTCATTATTAGAAACAAATTCGTTTTTCACTTCACCAGCGGTGTATGCATCTCTGAACAAATAAGGATCTTTCAATACAGATTGATTGGCATCAAATCTGTCAATACGAACTCCTATATTAAATAATAGGTTATTAATAGAGAATTTATCTTGTAACCATAAAGACATATAAATTGGTTCATAAGCACCGATGCTATAGGTTTTATTTCCATTTTCATCTGTAGCGGTAAAGAAATCTTTAATCGATGTCTTTTTCGAATACTTATTAGCTCCGGTATAGTCATATCCGTAATAATTAATAAGAGCTCCACCACCTGTTCCTACAAGCAATTCTTCTGCAGAGAACATTCCTAAATCAAATGTTGAAGGATCATAACTATCAATATCAATCCATTCATCACCATTAGGATCCATTCCTAATGAAGAACGCAAATTTCTGTCAAAAGTAGATTGTGCTTCCAAGTTAACCAATCTTTCGTAACGAATAGTATCATATCCTACGAAAATTGGATTATCTAAATCAAGCTCATTGATATGAGAATTGGCATTTTGGCGCATCAATGTCCAAAGGGCAACCGGACTCAATCCAAAAGCACGTGAAGTCAGTTTTTCGAATTCATACCCCAATTTAAGTTCGTGGTCTTTCAGGTTCATTGTTAAGCTGGCTTTCGCACCCAATTGAGAAAACTGAGATTTTGAGAATCCATTATAAACAGTTCCCGGCATGGAAAACAAACCATAACTTGAAGAAGGAACATCTCCATTAAGAAGAGCTCCATACATTTGATAAACGGTTTTATTATAATTATAACCTATCGCATCCAAAACATCTGTTGGAGTATAACTATCAATAAAATTTTGAGTATAATAAGCTAAATCCGGATTTGAGCTATTGGTTCCATCAAAAGTAACCAAGGAATCATATCCGATATTAGCCATAACATACATATTATAATAGTCAATACTATCAATGGTAATATTTCTCATTTCATAAGATTTGGCCTTAGTGGTCGTATATTTTCCAATATGACCATAATCAAAATAATTATCACGATGTCTTGAATCTCTGGACCATCCATTATAATATGTATAGTTCACATTTACATTGTACATCACATTCTGAAGAATAGAATTTGCTGCAGTGTCCGTAAATACTCTATGATTTAATCTTGCATTAACACGGAGGGTAGAACTCATAGACTCTCCATTATTTTGTGCATTAAACAATGCTGAAGCAAGAGACCAATTTTTACCTCTATTATATTCGTATGATCCACCTAATGAAAATAGAATATTATTCTTTTTCCCGGCTACGAAATCCAATTTTCCTTGCAGAAGGTAACCCCAATTTTCAGCGTTATCTCTAACGCGTTGCAGTTTAAGATCATCTTTGGTAACAAAGTCTACATTTTTATAAATACCCGGAAATCCTCCACCACCTTCAATATAACGATTAGGATTTTTAATTAGATAATCTATTGTTTCTTGCGTTGCTCTCCATGTTCCTCCTTGAGCCGGATAACCATCCTTATCATAAGTAACTTCTCCACTAATCAAAAAACCGATTCTAGCTGGGTCATCTCTTGTGACTCCTTTAAGGATAGGTCCTGTTAAGTTAAACGCACCAAGGAAATTATTATATCCATCAAGAGATCCCATTAATTCTACCGAACCGTGGTATTCTCTCGAGGCTCCTTTTGTTGTAATTACGGTAAAACTGGTTCCGTCACCGTATTCAGCAGGAATACCGCCTTGGATTAATTCCATTTCTTCAATAGAAGACATTGCTACTCCACTATTACCTCTAACTTTCACTCCGTCAATAATCATTTGTTGACCATCGGGACGATTTCCACGTACACTGGTAACGGCACCGTCAATAGCAGTAACACCTTCCATATTGGCCAATGCATTTGAAATACTATGACCTGGGGTTTTTCTTACATCATCCCCTGAAAGTTTTACTGAAGTAACTGTTTTATCCTTATCAAAAACTTTTTGTTTATAAACAATCTCCACGACGTCAAGGTCTGTAGCACAATTAATTTTAACATCCAAAAACATCGTTTTTCCATCACTAATTTGAACTCCCTGTGTTGTTTGTTTCTTTTTACACGACATTTGGGTCGTTGCATCTACTTCTACATCATACGTTCCGGTAGCAATCCCAAAGATTTGATACTCTCCCTTGTCTGAAGTCATTCCACCATTGATGATATTCCCTTCTTTTTTCAGATAAACGTTTGTATACTGCAATGGTTGACCGGTCTGATCTTCGACCTTTCCTTTGAGCGTCCCTGACTGTGAGTAAACAAAACCACTGAAAATAATAGCAATTCCCAGTGTTAAGAGTAACTTTTTAAACATATTAATTTAATTTATATTAAACATAAGATTTCGATACAATTTAAGGCGGTAAAAATAAAAAAAATATTGATATTAAAATTAAAACTTAATTGTTTTTTTATAATCCTTTAATTATAAGGCCTTTTCAATATTTCGCTGAAAATAATCCCCTTATATAATTCATCTCCTTCAAAGGTGAAAATTACTGATTTTTCATCTTCATTCTGAATAACTTGCGAAATATTTTCCGTTTTCATTTCATGTTTTGGGGTGAGTGTTTCATAAGATACTTCATTTGAAGAATCTGCAGATTCATAGGTGAAATATGTATTTTCTTGCGACAAATTTTCTCTATTCAAGGGTTTATAATTTTCCTTAACGTTAGGAATGACAGCAGGTTCAACATCTCCATCTTCCTCTTCTGTATTCAGAAAAGGAGGTGGATTTTTTTTAACCTGTTTTTTCTTAGGACTAAGAAGAAAATAGGCCAATATCACAGCAATGGTAATGACCACATCCCAAATTTTCATAATGGTATCGTTTATATTACTTTTTTGATATTAATATTTCAAAGTTAGTTTTATTTATAAGATGCAAAGATATAAAAAAAACAAATGGCAATTAAATTCTTTCCATAATTTTATATCTTTGCAATTCTCAATTTTCCCTATATGAAATGTCTGTTTTCAGCTTTTTTAATGAGTATTATTGGCTTGAGTGTATTTGCTCAAAATATCACTAATCCAAATGGTTATAATATTTTTTATTATCCGAGTGGAATAAAATCAAGTGAAGGGCTGTTAGTAAATGGGCAACCGGAAGGTTGGTGGAAATCTTATAACACAGAGGGAGTGTTAGTTTCAGAAGGAAATCGAATAAATCATCTTTTGGACAGCACTTGGACTTTTTATAACGAAAAAGGTGAAAAATCATTAGAGGTTAATTACAAAGAAGGTAAAAAAGAGGGATTTCGAATTCAGTATTTTCAGGATGAATATATTATCGAACCATGGCATCAAGATACGCTGACCGGAGAGGTTAAAACTTATCATATTGGGGGATGGCTAAAACGATTAACTCCTTATGAACAAGGGAAAGCTCACGGGATGGAAAAAGAGTTCAATCAGTCCGGAACCGTTATTTCGGTGGGACATTATTTTCGAGGAATTTTAACACGTCGAGAATATATCAACCGAACCGATAAACTTGGTCAAAAACAAGGAAATTGGAAATTTTTTAGAGAAAACGGGAATTTACAATTAGAGGGAACTTATGTAAATGATAAAAAACATGGTTTTTTTAAAGAATATGACGAAAATGGAAATTTTCTTTCTGTTTATAAATTTGAATATGATGAATTAGTTGAAGATGCCAAAGAAACGAAACAATTAGAAAAGAGAACTTCGTACTTTCCCAATGGAAAAATTGCGGTGACTGCTACGTATCACAAAGGATTACCGGAAGGAATCAGAAGAGAATATGATTCTACAGGACAAATCATTAAAGGTTATATTTTTGAAAAAGGGATTTTAAAATATGAAGGAATCACTGATTTTGCAGGAAAAAGAGAAGGATTTTGGAAAGAATTTTACGAAACAGGAGAATTGCGTGCATCGGGAATGTACAAAAACTCTTTACCCGTAGGAGAATGGAAATTTTTCTTTCCCTCTCAAACAATCGAGATCAGGGGTAAATATAACCAAAAAGGTGAAAAAGATGGACTATGGGAATGGTACTATCCAAACGGCACATTGTTGATGGAAGAAAATTATAATGACGGAGAACTTGATGGCCTTTTTGTAGAGTATGATGAGCATGGAAATATTATAAGTAAAGGCGAATATATAGAAGGATTGGAAGATGGTTCTTGGTTTTATAAGCGTGGGGTTGCAACTGAAATAGGATCCTATTATGAAGGACTGCGTATCGGTGACTGGAAAACCTTTTACGAAAATGGGAAACCTGCCACGGAAAGCCATTACGACCAAGGTCTTCTAAACGGAAAGTATTTAGTCTATTGGGAAAACGGGAATATCAAATTAACCGGAAAATACATTTCGGGAGAGCGTGTAGGTATTTGGTATAAATATATGGAAAATGGAGAACTTTTTTTAACGACCATATATAAAAATGGCTTTGAAATAAAATGGGATAACTATAAAATAGAAGATGAATAAAAATTCTATTCTTGATTTCTGAAAAAATCTAAAATTTAATCGAATAAAATAAAAAATAAAAAAAAGAGTTATTACAAAATGATGCGTAAATTAATCCTTTTCTTTACAATAACTATCACTTTACAAGTTACTATGGCTCAGGAGGATTCCCCTTCTCCTAAATCCATTCCCACTCCAATGCAAGATGAATATCAAAACAAACTTATTGGAGAGATGGATAAGATGTTAGATTTATGGTATGTTAAAAGAGAAATTATTAATTCCAGAAGTATATTATCACAAGTAGAAGACGATACGACCATCTCTGATTTTTCGGACTCTTTAATTTCATCTCGATTACAAAAGATGTCAGCAATTATTCCTATAAAATATAATCAGCGCGTCAAATCAATGATTAATTTATATATAAGTCGTAAGCGTTCTTCTTCGGCTATGTTAGGACTTGCTCAATATTACTATCCCATCATGGAGGAGATTTTCGACAAATATGACGTTCCTTTGGAGTTAATTTATTTAACGATTATTGAATCCGGGTTAAATCCCAATGCCGTTTCTCGCGCCGGTGCCACGGGAATTTGGCAATTTATGTACACTACAGGTAAAATGTACGGATTAGAAGTCAATACATTTATTGATGACCGAAGAGATCCAATTAAAGCCACCGATGCTGCTGCCCGACATTTGCGAGATCTATACAACATGTTTAACGATTGGGGAATGGCAATTTCCGCCTATAATTGTGGCCCCGGAAATGTAAGAAAAGCCATTCAACGTTCCGGAGGTAAAACCGATTTATGGAGCATAAGCAGTTATTTACCCAAAGAAACTCAAAACTATTTTCCGGCTTACATCGGAGCATTTTATCTGATGAAATATCATAATGCATATGGCATTAAGGGAGCATCCATCTCTATCCCTACTGCAGTAGATACCATAATGGTAAAAAAAGAGGTCCATTTTTCTCAAATTGCCCACGTCTTAAATATTAATATCGAGGAACTGCGCACGCTGAATCCACAATATAAAAGAGATGTAATTCCGGCTTTTTCAGAGCCTTATCCTTTACGATTGCGATCAAAAGATATTCTACGTTTTATTTCTTTCAAAGATTCTATTTATAATTATGAATATGATCAATATTTTGCTCCATTAAAGAATTATGTGAGTGTTTTTACAGGAAAACCGGACGAATCTATTAAAACTTCCAAAAAATATCATGTTGTGAAAAGCGGAGAAAGTCTTTCCAAAATTGCAAATAAATATGGACTTTCTGTGAATGAGTTGAAAAAAATGAATAACTTAAAAAGCAATTATATAAAACCAAAAATGAGGTTGGTTGTAGGGTATAAGGATGAGGTTATTTCCACGAATCCACCTGCAACTTCAAAGTCGGATAGCGATTCAATCCAAGTTTCTTCTCAGGCAAAAGAAGGTGTAACGCAACCTCAAACTCAGTCAAAACCTAAGTATCATATCGTTCAGAAGGGAGAGACTCTTAGTAAAATTGCAACAAAATATAAGGTTAGTATTTCTGCTTTGGCTAAATATAACGGAATAACGAATGTAAATTCTATTAACGTTGGTCAAAAAATAAAGATTCCCCAATAATTTTTCCCATGAAAAAAAGATTTATCATCTCCGGTGGTGGTACTGGGGGGCATATTTTCCCCGCCATTGCCATTGCGAACAAAATAAAAAAAGAGATTCCTGACGCTGAGATTCTGTTTATAGGGGCAAACGATAAAATGGAAATGAAACTTGTTCCTGATGCTGGCTATCCAATTCTCGGATTAGATATTTACGGAATAAATCGTTCTCTGTCGATTAAAGGAATCTTGCACAATCTAAAATTGCCTTTTGTTTTATATAAAAGTTTTAAAAAAGCCAAGAAAATATTACGTGAATTTAAACCCGATATTGCAATCGGTGTAGGCGGGTATGCAAGTGCTTCGGCCTTGCGCGCAGCCCATTCTCTCAAAATCCCGACACTCATTCAGGAACAAAATTCATATCCGGGTATAACAAACAAAATTTTAGCCGGCAAAGTCAATAAAATTTGCGTGGCTTATGATCATTTGGAAGCATTTTTCCCTAAAGAAAAAATAGTTAAAACCGGAAATCCTGTCAGAGCAGAAATTTTGAATATTCAGAAAAAGAGTGAAGAAGCTTACGAATATTTTGGTCTCAATCGCGATAAAAAAACTGTTTTGATTGTGGGGGGAAGTTTAGGCGCACGTACTATTAATCAGTGTATTGCGCCGCATCTCGATGCAATCAATCAAATGGATATCCAATTAATATGGCAAACCGGAGACCTTTTTTACCGAACAATTTCTCCTGAAATTCTTGCCAAACAAAACGAAAGAATTAAGATTGTTCCTTTTATAAAAAAAATGGATTTTGCATACGGGATTGCAGATTTAATTATTTCACGCGCCGGAGCATTGGCCATTTCAGAACTTTCCATTGTCGGGACACCGGCCATTTTGGTGCCATTTCCTTATGCAGCCGAGGATCATCAAACTAAAAATGCGGCTGCTTTAGCCAACGAGCATGCTGCATATTTAATTTCTGATGGTGAAGTAAATTCTCAATTATTTCCTCTTTTTTCACGACTAATTAACGATGAACAGGAATGTCAAACTTTGGGCATAAACATTCGAAAATTTGCTCTTCCCCAAGCCATAGACTCTATTTTTCAAGAAATAATAAATTTGTAGCATTATCTCTCCTTAATCAACTTTTTTAATACGCTCTTCATCTATGATAAAAAAGAAAAAAGAAAAAATCATCATTGAAAACTTAGAAATAACTGATGCGGGAGCAGAGGGAAAAGCAGTTGGTAAACACGAAGGATTTACCGTATTTGTTCCTTTTGCCATTCCCGGAGACATCGTAGATGTTGCTATATTCAAGAAGAAAAAAGGTTATGCTGAAGGAGACGTTATTGCTTTGAAACAACCTTCCCCTCATCGTATTTCACCGACTTGCGAACATTTCGGTCTTTGTGGCGGCTGTAAATGGCAAATTCTTGATTATTCACAACAACTTTTTTATAAACAAAAACAGGTACACGATAATTTTAAACACCTCGGCAAATTTGATTATCCGGAACCTCTTCCGGTAATTCCTTCCGAAAAGCAATATTATTACCGCAATAAACTTGAATTTACTTTTTCAGACTTGCGCTGGTTAGAGCAGAAAGACCTCTTTTTGCAGCAGCAAGGAACACAAATTGAAACCAACGGATTGGGATTTCATATTCCGGGAAAATTCGACAAAGTATTAGATATAAATCATTGTTATCTCCAAAAAGATCCAAGTAATTCCATTCGATTGGCTATTAGAGATTATGCGATAGCTCATAAAATCCCATTTTACAACATTCGTAACCACGAAGGAATACTAAGAAATCTAATTATCCGAACTTCCTCTACCGGACAACTCATGGTTATTGTCGTCTTTACACAAAAATCGGAAGAAACGATGCGTTTGATGGAATTTATTGCGGCAGAATTTCCAGAAATAACTTCTTTACAATATGTTGTAAATCAAAAGGTAAACGACTCTATTACAGATTTAGAAATCTATTTATATAAAGGAGAATCTTTTATTTACGAAAAAATGGAAGATTTGCAATTTAAAATCGGTGCTGTTTCTTTCTATCAAACCAATAGTGAGCAAGCGTATCAACTCTATAAAACCGCAAGAGAATATGCTGGAATCACGAAAGAAGATTTAGTATATGATTTATATACAGGAACAGGAACCATTGCCAATTTTGTTGCTCGAGAAGCCAAAAAAGTTGTGGGTATCGAATATGTGGATGCCGCAGTTGAAGATGCAAGATTAAATTCAAACCTCAACGGGATAAACAACACTATTTTTTATGCCGGAGATATGGCCAAAATCTTAACTTCCGAATTTATCAAACAAAATGGCTGCCCGGATATCATTATTACAGATCCCCCCCGAGCCGGCATGCATCCTAAGGTAATAGAACAAATTCTTGAAATTGCCGCGAGACGTATTGTATATATCAGTTGTAATCCTGCTACTCAAGCGAGAGATATTACATTACTTGCTTCAAAATACGAAGTACAGAAAATACAGCCTGTTGATATGTTTCCACAAACGCATCACATTGAAAATATTGTTCTGATGGAACGTAAATAACACAAAAAGAATTTTTCTAAAACTGCTTATAACAATTTTCTGAACGGTACCAATAGAAAGGCAAAAAAACGCTCCAAAAAAGGCCGATTTATCCATTTCAGGTAGCTAAATTCGACACAATTTATCAACGTATCCTCCACGTATCCTTTGATAAGTGACGAAACGTGTTGATTTTCTCCCGATAGATTGATTTCATACATATAACGAAAACTCCTATAATCGAAATTAGAAGAACCGATCGAAAAAACTTTGTCATCCACCAATAATAATTTGGCATGAATATTTGCATTTTGATAATAACGAATATCTACTCCATTGTTGTGAAGTTGCCCCAAATAAACATTTCGCAT
>CAZWCI010000032.1:0-15306 GCA_964632815.1 uncultured Lentimicrobiaceae bacterium
CATTCAAAAACAGCTAAAACGACCATGGGCATTTTCAAATTTAGTTAGTTTTTGTCGGATTCATCTATTTAATTACATTCATTTGTTTAAATTTCTTGAAAATCCAGAAAAAGACTGGCAAAAACAAGAACTAAATTTAGTGGATTTGACCCTCTTCTAGGGGGCTTACTTTTATATTTTGTTATTTTGAAAATTTATAATTATTGATTATCAATAATATACGATAAAAAATAAATTGTTTTTAATTTTTATCGGACAATAGTGATTAAAAATGAAAATTATGAAAACAAAGTTGATTTTTTTTAGCTTGATTTTCTTCTTGATTTTTGTTTCTTGCAAAAAAGAAGAACCCAGTGATTCAGGAATTATTGAGATAAGATTAACTACATGGAATAGCGAGATGAGTGAATCAAAACAGAATAACATTCTTAGATCCGGAGATACAAATACCGTATATCTTATTGATACTAGAAAAGATTTTCTTCAATTGAAAGTAACCACAGATGAAATTACTGAAGGAGTTCCCGATAATTTTGATTGGATTACTATTTATCAATCCAATCAAACGATGTTGGATTCCCAGAGAGGATTTCAGTTTGAACTGCCTCCGGGAAATTATCAGGGAATCGGAATCTTGCAATCTAATGCTTTTGCTTGGATTTGTATGCATCAAGGAGATACTGTTGAATTATTGGATATGAATGACAATAGTCAATCTCCTTCTACTTTGATATATAATATTTTTAACCCTCAAGGATTGTTTGTTTTAGGTGCAAATAATTTCCTCGAAGGAGTTGATAATAACGAAAAATTAGGCACTTTTCAAATTCTTCCCGGTAAAAAAACAATTGTAACCATTCGAGTGAATATTGTTTCCATGGATTGGTTTGATAATGACGGAGATGGAGAATGGAGTGAAGGTGACCAGATCGATAATTGGATGTTACCCGAAGGAATTACGACAATGGCTGATTTTATTGTTGAATATCAAGATAAATAGAATTTATTTTCCAAGTAAGCTTGCTATTCAAGCGTTTTGATATTTTTATCGATCTCTTCTACTTCTAACTTGGTTTTTTTCACAGAAGCTTTCATTTCTTCCACAGCGGCTTCAGCTTGACGGATATTTTCCAATTTTTCTTGCTCCTGTGCGGCAGTTATAGTACCCTTAGTTTTTTCTGCTTGAACCTTCTCTCTGGCTACTTTAATCTTCTCTTCATTGGCTTTAATCTGGCTTTCCTGTTCTTTTATTTTCTGCTCTGCATAAGCTTTACGTTCCATCGCTTTTTGCTTTGCTTCGGTAGCTCTTTGTTGCCCAAATTCCTTGCCGCTCAATTCCCCTTTGTTCTTGCCGTATGCATTTCCGTTTCCATTTGATTCCTTTGATTTCTCTTTCTTTACTTCTTGATTTTTCGGTTGCTCTTTTTGAATCTGTTCTTTATTCTGCTTTTGCTGTCCGATAACCTCTTTGTTAACAGCTTTTTCTACATCTTGTTGTTTCTTTTCCGGCTGAATCTTTTCCGTTTTTGGTTTCTGTTGCCCTTTGCCCTGTCCTTGAGCGTACGTTGTAGCAGATACAACGAATAATGATAGAATGATAATGATTAATTTTTTCATGGCATTGTAATTAAATGTTATTCAATAATGAATCAATCTGTTGTTGTTTTTGCTGCATTTCATTTTCCGAATTTTGTATCGATTCATCCAACGTTTGAGTCGATTTTTCCACAGTTTCTATGTTTTGTTGTAAAGCTTCGGGTGTTTCCTTCGGCTCACCGCTACAGGCAAAAAACAGCCCGAAAATCGGAATAAAATAGATTAATTTTTTCATGGGTTTAATTTTAAAAAATGATAAAAATGAATAAAATTGTACTACTAAAAAAACATTCAAAGATAACAATTTTCTTTATTTAATTGTTCGAAGGAAATTATTCTCTATTTTTTCAACTGCTTCATTCAAAAATAAAAACATTTTCAATTTTTAATTTTATTTTAACTTGAAAATATAAAGAGCAGTTGTTTTATCAAAAAAAAATGTATATTTGCAAACTTTTTAAATTAAAATAAAAAGAGAAGGTGTTTTAGTTTAAGTTGTTTATTATCAATTTAATAGAATATTTTTGATTTTTATTTTAGTTGTAAAAAGCAAATAGAAAACAAACAAAAATTTTAAAAATGTCTGGATTAATAGGAAAAAAAATTGGGATGACTAGCATCTATGATGCCTCTGGCAAGATAGTGCCATGCACGGTTTTAGAAGCTGGTCCTTGCGTTGTTACGCAAGTTAAAACCATTGAGAAAGATGGTTACGAAGCAATCCAATTGGGTTACGACGAGAAAAAAGAGAAGAGGACATCAAAACCTTTGAAAGGTCACTTCGAAAAAGCAGGTACTACTCCTAAAAAAGTTCTTCGTGAATTTACTCGTTTCGAAGAAGGTCACAAAAAACATTTCGGGGATGTATTGGATGTTACAGTATTCATCGAAGGAGAGTATGTGGACGTAAGCGGAATTTCAAAAGGAAAAGGATTCCAAGGTGTTGTGAAACGTCATGGTTTCAGAGGTGTTGGTGACAGTACTCACGGTCAGCACAACCGACTCAGAGCTCCCGGTTCTCTTGGAGCTTCTTCATGGCCATCAAGAGTATTCAAAGGAATGAGAATGGCTGGAAGAATGGGTGGCAATAAGGTTAAAATGATCAACCTTCAAATTATGAAGATTGTTCAAGAGAAAAATTTGATTTTAGTTAAAGGTTCTGTACCGGGACCCAATGGTTCATATATAATTATTGAAAGATGGAGTTAAAAGTATATAAAATAGACGGCAGCGAATCAACAAAAACGGTTAAATTGAACGATGATATCTTCAATGTTGAACCTAATGATCACGCTATTTGGCTTGATGTGAAACAATATTTAGCCAACCAAAGACAAGGAACCCACGATACACTGGAAAAATCAACCATTTCCGGTAGTACACGCAAATTGAAAAGACAAAAAGGTACCGGTGGCGCCCGTGCAGGGAGTATAAAATCCCCGTTATTGCGCGGCGGAGCTACTACTTTTGGACCTCACCCGAGAGATTATAGCTTTAAACTCAATAAGAAAATTAAAAAGTTAGCTCGCTTCTCCGCACTTTCCTACAAAGCTAAAGAAGGAAAAATTATTGTGGTGGAAGATTTTGCTTTCGACGCTCCCAAAACTAAAGCATATATTCAAATTTTGAAAAATTTGAATCTTACAGATCCTAAAACATTGGTGCTTGTTAACGATACTAATAATAATGTTTATATTTCTTCCAGAAATGTGAAACGCTCCAAAGTAATCAGAACTCAGGATGTAAATACTTATGACGTGTTGAATGCATCTAATTTGATTATCTGTGAAAATAGCCTCCCGATTTTGGAAGCAATGCTCGGATAATAAACCTCAAAATTTTCTGTTTCAGCAAATTAATTAAAATTATAAAATAAAGAAAATGAACGTATTAGTAAAGCCCATCATTAGTGAAAAAATGACAAAAACTGCGGATACTTATAACCGCTATGGTTTTGTTGTTGATAGAAAGGCTACCAAGACCCAAATTAAAAAAGAGGTCGAAGAAATATACGGTGTTAAAGTTGTTCAGGTAAATACCCTGATTCAACGTGGTAAATCTTCCTCACGCTATTCAAAAGCAGGAATGATTCAAGGGCAAAAAAACACTGTGAAAAAGGCTTTGGTAGAATTAAGAAAAGAAGATAAAATTGATTTTTTTAGCAATATTTAAAAAATGGCATTAAAAAAGTATAAACCAGTAACGCCCGGTCAGCGCTTTAAAGTTATCAGTGCGTTTGACGATATTACCACAAATAAACCCGAAAAGAGTTTATTATGTCCTACCCCTAGGACCGGCGGAAGAAATAACAGTGGTAAGATGACGATACGGTATCGCGGAGGCGGTCATAAGAAGATGTATCGTTTTATTGATTTTAGAAGAGAAAAAGATGGAGTTCCTGCTACAGTGAAAACCATTGAATATGACCCGAATCGCTCGGCTCGTATTGCGTTGGTTTCTTATGCAGACGGTGAAAAGCGCTATATTTTAGCACCTCACGGTTTGAAAGTAGGTCAACAAATTATCTCAGGTACAGGCGTTGCTCCCGAAGTGGGTAATACATTACCGCTCGGCGAAATTCCATTCGGATCTATTATTCATAATATAGAATTACGCCCGGGACAAGGTGGAAAAATGGTACGTAGTGCCGGCTCTTATGCCCAACTTATGTCCAGAGAAGGTAAATATGCAAATATTAAAATGCCTTCAGGCGAAACCAGAATGATCCTTTGCGCTTGTCGTGCTACCGTAGGAATGGTGTCTAATATTGACCATAGCCTCGAAGTTTCCGGTAAAGCCGGTAGATCTCGTTGGTTAGGCCGTCGCCCAAGAGTCCGCGGTGTTGTTATGAACCCTGTTGATCACCCAATGGGTGGTGGAGAAGGTCGTGCTTCCGGAGGTCAACCTCGTTCAAGAAAAGGCTTGCCTTCTAGAGGTTATAAGACTAGAGACCGTAAGAAAAACTCTAGCCAATATATTATTGAAAGAAGAAAGAAATAATTTTAAAGAGAGTATAATATGAGTCGATCATTAAAAAAAGGTCCATATATCCATTATAAATTGGAAAAAAGAGCAGCTGTTGCTCAAGAATCAGGAAAGAAAACAACCATCAAAACATGGTCTCGTGCTTCAATGATTTCTCCTGATTTCGTTGGATTAACTATCGCAGTACATAATGGTAATAAATTTATTCCCGTTTATGTAACCGAAAATATGGTAGGTCATAAATTGGGCGAGTTCGCTCCTACACGTATTTTCCGTGGACACGCCGGCCAAAAAGATAAAGGAAAAAAATAATTTTTTTCTTCTTCAAGAGTAACTGATTTAATCTTATATAAAACCTTATCTCTTTTATGGAGGTTAAGGTTTTTTTTATTGCCCTTTGGTAAATTTTATCTATTTTTACATCCGCAATTCCACAAAGAATGAATCTTAAATCTATATTCTATCAATTTCCGAAAATTCTCCCTATGAGTTTCGATTCGCTTTTGAATAGAAACCCAGTTCCTCTTATTGCCCCTTTCTATCACACCGTTTCCAATACTCCTTTACCCCATTGCAAACATATCTTGTCGGTGAAATCTATCGCTCAGTTTGAAAACGATTTGGATTTTCTGCTCCGTCATTATACCCCCATTAGCGTTCCCGAGTTGCTACAACATATCTCTTACGAAAAACAGCTTTCCAAGCTCTCTTTCTTTTTGACTTTTGACGATGGATTGAGCCAATTACACGACATTATTGCTCCCATTTTGCTAAGGAAAGGAATCCCTGCCGCTTTTTTTGTAAATACTTCTTTTTTAGACAATAAACAACTTTTTTATCGCTTTAAAATAAGCTTGCTTATTGAAGCCGAACAAACAAAACAGATACCGAATTCGAGGATGTTGCAACTGCAACAACTCCTACAAAAAGAAAATAAGCATTACAAAACCCTTTCGGATTTATTGGATCTTCATTTTCATAACGATGCTCTTCTTGATGAATTGGCGGCCATTTTGGATTGTGATTTTACTGCATTTTTGAAGCAAGAAAAACCTTATCTTTCGACGGAACAAGTTGATTCACTTATAAAACAAGGTTTTGAGGTGGGTTCCCACTCTGAAGACCATCCGCTATATTTTGCTATTTCTTCTGAAGAACAAATTCGTCAAACCATTGCCGGAGTGGAATTTATCAATAGAACTTTTCACGTTCCCCATCGTCTTTTTTCATTCCCTTTTACGGATGAGTTTATCTCTCTCTCATTTTTTCAGCAAATTGCGCCCCATATAGATCTCTCTTTCGGAACGGCAGGATTAAAGCAAGATGTGGTAAAAACCAATATTCAGCGTATTTCTATGGAAGTTTCCGGTATGACCGCCCAACAAATCCTCGAAGCGGAATATCTCTACTACGCCTTCAAAAAACCATTTCATAAAAACTTTATTTGCCGAAAATAATCTTAAGATCATTTAAATAAAAAAAGAGCTACCTGATGAGGCAGCTCTTTGATTTTATAGATTTTAAAAGACTATTTTTTTCCTTTTTTATCCAATTTATGTTTCTTAACGAAATCTTTGAGGATTCCTTCGAGGTCGGGTTGACCGATTTCTTGAAGTTCATAACCAATTTTAACCACCGGTTGTTTGATATTGATAAAACGAATCAAATCAATCGGAGTTCCGATAACTACTGCATCGCAAGGAACTTTAGCAATAGTTTTTTCGAGGTCCTTCATCTGTTTTTCACCATAGCCCATAGCCGGAAGTAAGGTTCCGATGTTAGGATAGGTTTTGAATGTATCGCTAAGTGAGCCAACAGTATAAGGTCTCGGGTCAATCATTTCAGCAGCACCGTATTTCATAGCAGCTACTGTACCAGCACCGATTTTCATTTCGCCGTGAGTCAAAGTTGGACCATCTTCGATAACCAATACTCTTTTACCTTTAATCAATTCAGGTTTGTCGATAGTCAGCACGGAAGCAGCATCAATAATAGTAGCTTTTGGGTTGATGGCGGCAAGGTTTGCTCTTACTTGGTTTATATTTTCGAGGGAAGCAGAGTCGATTTTATTGATTACGATAACGTCAGCCGTACGGGCTACTACTTCGCCAGGATAATAGCTCACTTCAGCACCCGGACGAAGTGGGTCAGCTACTCCAACTAATAAATCTGGTTTGTAGAAGGGGAAGTCGTTGTTTCCACCATCCCACAATACTACGTCACAACCATCAGGATCTTTTTCAGCTTCACGAAGGATTGCTTCATAATCTACACCGGCATAAATTACATTTCTTTTTGTAACTACATGCGGTTCGTATTCTTCCATTTCTTCGATGGTGCAGTTGTGTTTTTTCAGGTCAGCTACCGTAGCAAAACGTTGTACTTTTTGTTTGTTCAAATCTGGGTCATAGGGCATGGGGTGACGAACAGCTACCACTTTAAGTCCCATTCCGGTAAGGATTTCAATAATTCTTCTGGAAGTTTGGGATTTACCGCATCCGGTTCTGGTTGCACCAACGGCGATTACCGGTTTGGTTGATTTAATCATCGTATCGTTGGAGCCCATGAGTACGAAATTGGCACCAGCAGCATTAACGATGGCACTCACTTTCATTACGTATGGATAAGGTTTGTCGCTATAAGCAAATACGCACTCATCCACTTTGTATTTCTTGATTAATTCAGGAAGTTGTGATTCGGGAAAAATTGGAATACCATTTGGATAGAGGTCAGCACCAGCTAATTCTTTCGGGTAAGGTCTTCCGTCAATTCCGGGGATTTGTTCCGCAGTAAATGCGACGACATTGTAATTCTTATTTCCTCTGAAATAGGTGTTGAAGTTATGGAAATCTCTTCCAGCAGCTCCAATAATAATGACATTTCTTTTCATAAAAAATTGATTTAAATTTGTATATTGTGAATATGAATATCTTATTTTAAAGAGGTGCAAATTTAAAATATTTTTTCCACATAATCAAATACTTTATTTTGCTGTTTTATAGATTTCTTTGTAATTTCTTTTAAATTAGTTGTTTATAACTAATGGCATGGCGATTTTTTTCTTATTGTCTTGTAAAATTACATAATAAAGACCTGCATTCCAAGAGGAGACTTCAATTTGAATTTGGTTATCCGTTGGAGAATTAATATTAAGTAGTTCTCTGCCAAGCATATCCACAATTAGAATTCGGGAAATTCCGTCCCAACCAAATTCACTGTTAATAGTAACTTGTTGCGAAGCTGGATTCGGGAAAAGAGTAATTTTTGAAATATCTGTATTTTGAATTCCGTTGGCAAAATCGGTTGTAAAAAACCATACATCAGACCATGAAGACAATACAGTTCCGTTGCCGGCACGCACTTTCCAATAGTAGGTGATTTGTGAAGCCAATGCCCCTGTATAGTAGGATAAGGAATCTAACGTACCACTCACAGGATTGGTGAAGTTGGGGTTATCGGCCAGCATGACTTCGTAGAAAGTGGCATCCTGAACGGAATCCCATTGCAACATAGTTCCTGTTAGCGGAATCATGACCGACATATTGGTCGGACTTACCAATATAGGAGCTTCAAGGTCTGTTGGTTGCGAGAGAGAGTCAGTAGTAAACGACCAAACCACAGACCATGGAGAATAATTGGTGCTGTTTCCGGCGCGTACTTGCCAGTAATAAGTAGTATTCATAGCCAGCGTGTCCGTGAAATAAGAGGTGGCGGTAGTTGTTCCCACAATCGCATTAGTAAAGGCAGCATTGTCGGCATATTGATACTCATAGAACGTGGCTTGCGGTACCGAACTCCATTGTAATATTGTACCAGAGTAGGGCATATTAATTGTGAGGTCTTGTGGACTAATCAACGTCGGAGCCGTAAGCGGATTGCTCGGAATTAACGAGTCGGTAGTAAACGACCAAACCACAGACCATGGCGAATAGTCGGTGCTGTTTCCAGCGCGTACTTGCCAGTAATAAGTAGTATTCATGGCCAACGTGTCCGTGAAATAGGAGGTGGCGGTAGTTGTTCCCACAATCGCATTAGTAAAGGCAGCATTGTCGGCATATTGATATTCATAGAACGTTGCTTGCGGCACGGCACCCCAGAACAGCGTTGCTCCGGAGTAAGGCACATTAATTGTGAGGTCTTGTGGACTAATCAACGTTGGAGCCGTGAGCGGATTGCTCGGGATTAACGAGTCGGTAGTAAATGACCACACCACAGACCATGGCGAATAGTCGGTACTATTTCCGGCGCGTATTTGCCAGAAGTAATTAGTATTCATGGCCAATGTGTTGGTGAAATAGGATGTGGCAGTGGTTGTTCCCACAGTTGCATTGGTAAAGGCAGCATTGTCGGCATATTGATATTCATAGAACGTTGCTTGCGGCAAGCTATCCCATTGTAATGTTGCTCCGGAGTAGGGTACATTAATTGTGAGGTCTTGCGGACTAATCAACGTCGGAGCCGTGAGCGGATTGCTTGGGATAAACGAGTCAGTAGTAAACGACCACACCACAGACCATGGCGAATAGTCGGTGCTATTTCCAGCGCGTACATGCCAGTAATAGGTGGTATTCATGGCTAAAGTGTCTGTGAAGTAAGACAAGCCGGAGGTTCTTCCGGTAAATGAGTTCGTGAAATTTGGATTATCAGCATATTCATATTCGTAGAAAGTGGCGTTTTGCACAGTGTTCCAAATTAGTGTTGTGCCGGTCCATGGAATAAAGGTGGAGAGGTCTCCCGGGGAAACCAGAATGGGAGCATCCAGTGAATCGGTGATTTGGGTATTATTTGTCGTAAATGACCATACAGAGGACCAAGGGGTATAACCAAAATTATCCACTCCGCGTACACGCCAATATAAGGTGGTAAGGCATTGAATATTTCCTGTAAATAAAGACAGCGATGAGGTCGTATCCACGGATGAGTTTGTGAAATTAGGGTTATCGGCCATCATAATTTCGTAATATTGAGCTCCCGGGGCAGAAGACCAAGTAAGGGTAGTCCCAAGGCAGGGGATATTTGAAGATTGGTCGGCTGGGGAAATTAGATTGGGCGCAGAGGCCATTTGGTAAGGAGTTGTAAAACTCCACACGGGTGACCATTGGGTCGTATCTGCCGAGTGTCGTGCTCTCACTCTCCAGTAATAGGTAGTTCCAAAAGTTAGATTGGAAAGGGCAAAAGAAGCATAGGAAGAAGTCCTGCTGCCACTAATGAGACGCCCGGAATTGAATTGAGGCGTGACATCGCATTGATATTCATAATGAGTAATTCCATTCAACGAATTCCAGTATAGTGTAGGATTGGTAGCTACATTGGTAGCTCCGTTGGCAGGCGAAGAGAGGGTTAAACCATCCAGTGTCGTAAAACTTCGAATCACAGACCAAGACATAGTATCGGCTGAATGTCTGGCTCTTATACGCCAATAATAAGTAGTTCCGAATCGTAAATTTGAAGAAGAAACATAACTATAGCTTCCGGTTCGGGAAGAGGAGGTAAGCAATGGAGAGTTAAAGTTGGGGATGGTATCCCATTGATAATCGTAATATGAAATTCCATTAACCGAATTCCAGTAAAGCGTCACATTGGCATCCTGGTTTAAGGCTCCGTTCGATGGGGATGACAAGATAACGGGACCGGAGAGTGTGGTAAAATGCCACACGGCAGACCATGCCGTAATGTCGCTTGAATTTCGTGCGCGAACCCGCCAATAGTAGGTAGTTCCAAATAGTAAATTTGAGGTAGAAACATAAGAATAGCTTCCTGTTCGAGAACTTGAAACTAGTAAAGGAGAATTAAAATTCGGCGTAGTGTCATATTCATAATCGTAATAGGTAACTCCGTCGAATGAATTCCAATACAGAGTTACGTTGGGATCAATATTAACTGCACCGTTTGCCGGAGATGATAGCATCGGTTGGGTGAGCATAGTGGTAAAATGCCATACAGTAGACCACTGGGTAGTGTCTGCGGAGTGTCGTGCTCTTACCCGCCAATAATAAGTCTTTCCAAAGAGTAAATTAGAAGTGCTGACATAACTGTAACTACTTGTTCGTGAAGTCGAAATTAGCAGCGGAGAATTAAAATTCGGCGTTGTATCCAATTGATAGTCATAATAATTTATCCCATTCATTGAATTCCAGTAGAGCGTTACATTGGTCATTATATTGGTTGCGCCATTGGAAGGACTGCTGAGGGTGATGGCATTGGCCGTCGTGGTAAAGGAACGAATTGCAGACCACTGCATCGTATCTGCCGAGTGGCGACATCTGACTCTCCAGTAGTAGGTTTTTCCAAATAAGAGATTGGATGTGCTGACATAACTATAACTACTTGTCCGACTCGTAGAAAGAAGTAGTGGAGAGTTGAAATTCGGTGTTGTATCTATTTGATAATCATAATAATTAATTCCATCTTGAGAATTCCAATAGAGAGTTACGTTGGGATCCTGGTTGATAGCTCCATTTGAGGGGGAACTGAGTGTAATCGGACCATTGGTGACGGTAAAATGCCATACAGCTGACCATTGAGTTACATCATTAGAGTTTCGCGCACGCATTCTCCAATAATAGGTTTTTCCGAAAAGTAAATTAGAGGTGGATACATAGGAATAACTTCCCGTTCGTGAGGCGGAAAGTAAAATCGGAGAGTTGAAATTGGGGGTGGTATCCAATTCATACTCATAGTAGCTGATTCCACTGAATGAGTTCCAATAGAGTGTTACATTCGGGTTTTGATTCACGGCTCCGTTGGCAGGGGAAGAGAGGGTAGGTTGTGTCAGAATAGTGGTGAAGTTCCAGGTGGCGGACCATTGTGTCGTATCGGCACTGTGACGTGCTCTTACCCGCCAATAATAGGTCTTTCCAAATAATAGGTTGGATGTACTGGCAGAGCTGTAGCTACTAGGACGGGAAGTTGAAATGAGAATGGGCGAATTGAAGTTCGGCGTTGTATCAAGCTGATAATCGTAATAGTTGATACCATCTAATGAACTCCAATATAAAGTAACGTTAATTGGTTGATTTATAGAGTTATTTGAAGGTGAAGAGAGCGAAATAGGGTTGTTGGTAACAGTAAAATGCCACACGGTAGACCATGCAAGGGTGTCGGCCGAATGTCGTGCGCGTACCCGCCAATAATAGGTCATTCCAAATCGTAGGTTTGAAGTGGTTACAGAACTGTAACTGCTTGTGCGACTCGAAGAAACGAGTAAAGGAGAGTTAAAATTCGGCGTTGTATCATATTGATAATCATAGTAATTGATTCCATCTTGCGAGGACCAATAAAGGGTCACGTTCGGCATAATATTCACGGCTCCGTTTGAAGGAGTCGAAAGAATTATGGGATTTTGGGTTACGGTAAAACTTCGGGAGGCAGACCATGCCAACGTATCTGCCGAATGTCGTGCTCTTACCCGCCAATAATAGGTGGTTCCGAATAATAGATTGGACATGGTTACGGAAGCATAACTACTGCTTCGACTTCCTGAAATTAATTGGGGCGAATTAAAAGAAGGACTTACATCTACTTGATAATCATAATAGTTAATTCCATCTTGAGATGACCAATAGAGAGTTACATTCGGGTTGACATTCGTGGCCCCGTTAGAAGGAGTGGAAAGTGTTATGGGGTTGTTCGTCACCGTAAAGTTCCGAACTGTAGACCATGCCAATGTGTCGGCCGAATGACGTGCACGTACCCGCCAATAATAGGTGGTTCCGAATAATAGATTGGACATGGTTACGGAAGCATAACTACTGCTTCGACTTCCTGAAATTAATTGGGGCGAATTGAAAGAAGGATTTACATCCACTTGATAATCATAATAATTAATTCCATCTTGCGAGGACCAATAGAGGGTTACATTCGGATTGACATTCGTTGCTCCGTTAGAGGGCGTTGAAAGGGTGATGGGATTATTGGTTACCGTAAAGCTACTAACCGTTGACCACCCTAACGTATCTGCGGAATGACGTGCACGTACCCGCCAATAATAGGTACTTCCGAATAATAGATTGGACATGGTTACGGAAGCATAACTACTGCTTCGACTTCCTGAAATCAGGGTGCTGGAATTGAAATTGGGCGATACATCCACTTGGTAGTCATAATAGGTTATTCCGTCTTGTGACGACCAATAGAGGGTAACATTCGGATTTACATTCGTGGCCCCATTTGACGGGGTAGATAGGGTAATCGGAGAATTGGTAACGGTAAAACTGCGAATGGTTGACCATGAAGAGGAGTCGGCAGGAGCGGAGGTCTTTAGTGCTCGTACTTGCCAATAATAGGTCATTCCAAAAAGTAAATTAGAAGTTGAGGTGGAGCTATTGCTCACACTCCCTCCTATAGCATTCAACATCTGAGCATTGGTGCTCAATTTATATTCATATCGGTTGGCTCCCGAAACAGAACTCCAATAGAGGGTTACATTCGGATTTTGAGAAACTGCACCATTGGATGGTGTAGATAGGGTAGGCGTCGGAAGCGATGCAAATGCGGAAATAGAACTGAATAGAATTGCCGCAATTAAAAATAGGATACTCTTACGATTCATCATAAATGAGAATTAAAATGGTTGATTAAAATGCAAAAATACAAAAAAAATATCAGACCAAAGCTTTTACTCTCTAAGGTGGTTTATCGTTTTCCTCATTTTTTAAAATAGAAAATTTAATCCCAAAAAAAGATATCCATAAGTTGCTTAATTCTAAGGATTCTTTGGGCGTGTCGGCTTCGCCGCCGGTCTCCGGCTCCAAGTCCGCAGCCGGTAGCCGTGTGCCCGCAAAGCCACAAAAAGAGCTTCCTCCGGTCGCTTTTTTGCGGCAGCGTCCACATCGCCTCCCGTCTTTGCGGGCTTTCCACCTACGTCCTCACGCGAGGGATGGCAAGGATTTTGCGTCTCTGTACTTTTGAGGTAAATTTTCACTTACGATATATGGAAACTATTTTGCGTTTATGTCTAAAAATTATATTTTGGAGATTAATTATTTAGAGATTCCTATGATATTGAGGAGGGCTTTATTTTCTTATTACCTATCAGTAGATTTGTGTGAATTTAGAAAAATCAAAACCTTCCATATATGAGATTTTCCACTTGTCATTTTCTTTTACTACTCTAAATTTATAAGGGGTATTCCAACTGCTACTTTCATTTAATTCAACATCTCCCCATTTCCAAATTAGTTCACCTTGATTGCCATCTAAATTTATTATTTCAATTTCAATAAAATCCCACGAATTTTCGTAAGGTGTATCCTGGCAGTGACACCAAGGAGATGCATTTTGGCCAAAAGGTGGCAAATCACCTACTAACCATTCAAGTTCTTTATCTCTAAATTTTTTATCAAGTGTCAAAATTATTTGATTATAATTTTCAATAAATTCGGTAGCAAAAAAACCGATAGATTTTAGTTTATCCAAATTCAGTTTGTGCTGATCAAGATCAATTATAAAAATGCTATCATTGTTATTATTTTGACTAATAACTACGGGTAACAAATCAATCCCATTTTCTGAATCTGCCCAACTAAGCGCTTTTCGTATTAAAGTTTGAATTTTATCCTTCTCTTTTGATTTATCTAAAATTTCCAGATTCTCAACTCTTTGCTCAGTTGTTTTTAATATATTATTTTTATTCAAACTACTAAGAGTCAATTCTATCATCAAAATAAACAATCCGATATTTTTCAAAATTTTCATTTATTAATCGTAGCTTAGTTTACTATCTCCGGTGATTGGTATTGGATTTCCCAGATATTTTGGGTTTTTATTTATTGTAACCTCTGTAAACGCTTTAACTTTGGCTAAAGATTCTCGTATTTTCAAGGTCTTCATTCCTGAATATTCCCTTTTATCTGCTACGATCCCGTATGCATCTATTCCTTTACTTCGTGCTATAAAGACAGCTCGTGGTAAATGAAACTCTTGAGTTACAATAATGGCATCTTTTACTTGAAATATCTTTCGAGCTCTAACCATTGTATTGTATGTGTCAAAACCAGCATGGTCGAGAAAAATATCTTCCGTACTTATTCCATGGTTTATTAAATAAGCTTTCATATTATTTACTTCATCATAAGATATTTGACCATGATCACCACTTAGCAAAAAGCGTGTAATTTTATTGTTTCGATATAACTCTATTGCCATATCTAAACGATCTTGTAAATAATCCGAAGGAAATCCATTTGAATTAACCTTTGCTCCTAAAACAATAGCTGTATAGCATTTAGGAACATCAGAGACCTTTTCATATATAAATTTTTGACTCTTCTTAATAACAACAATATTTGCTATTAGCAGTATTAGTAGGGCTAATGCTACAAGAACAATAATCGGCTTTGTTAATTTTTTAATCTTTTTCATTGGTGTAGATTTTCAATTTCTTGTAGCTATTTAATATCCAGACATAAAGTTTGTTTTTTATAGGTAAAATCCAATATTGGTCGGTTTAAAATACTTATTGGTTTTTATAAATAGAATTACAAAAATAGTGTTTGTTTTAATAAATCCAAATAGTTTTATTTTTTTATTTTTGGGGTTTTGGTTGCCATCCCCGCAGCGTGAGGTCGTAGGTGGAAAGCCCGCAAGGACGGAAGCCGATGTGCCGCTGCTGCAAAAAAGCGACCGGAGGAAGCTCTTTTTGCAGCTTTGCGAGCACACGGCTACCGGACGCGGACTTGTAGCCGGAGACCGACGGCGAAGCCGGCACGCCCAAATAAAAATTAT
>CAZWCI010000033.1:0-1553 GCA_964632815.1 uncultured Lentimicrobiaceae bacterium
TTCCGGACGCGGACTTGGAACCGGAGACCGACGGCGAAGCCGGCACGCCCTAATCAATATTAATATCATTATTATTCAAAAAAAAGAGGTTATTTTCGAAAAAACAACCTCTTTATCGTATTTGTTATCAGCACTAAAGAACTTGAATGGGTTTAATTAATGCTTTGCCGATTTCAACGGCATTGATGTTGTCGGGAATGAGATGATGATGTCTTTCGGGGAGTGATTTTTCCAACCCTTTTTTCAAGAATTCTTGATTGATGATGGGTTTTAACTTTAAAAATCCGCCTAAAACAATCATGTTAAAAAGCTTCATAATTCCGATTTCAGCGGCTTTGTCGGTGGCTGCCACTTGATAAATATTGATGTCTTTCCGTGTCGGATGTTCTGTGATGCCGTTTGGTTCATAGATGAGTACGCCGCCCGGTTTTACCGAATTCTGGAATTTATCCATCGATTGTTGATTGAGGATGATGGCTGTATCGAATTGGTTTAAGCAGGGGGAACTGATACGTTCATCACTGATGATGACGGTAACATTGGAAGTCCCTCCGCGCATTTCCGGTCCATAAGAGGGCATCCAACTGACCTCTTTATTTTGCATTACTCCGGAATATGCCAGGATTTTACCCATCGAGAGCACTCCTTGACCGCCAAAACCTGCTATAATTATTTCTTCTGTCATTGTATTGTTTTTTTAATTTAATATCAATTTGATTTTCAAAATATTATTGCGTTGACCTATTTTCCTTCCGGAACTTTAAGATCTCCGAGTGGATAATATTTGAGCATATTTTCTTCGAGCCATTCGTTTGCTTTAACCGGAGAAAGTTTCCATCCCGAGTTACAGTTAGAAACCACTTCTATGAAGGAGACTCCTTTTTTGAGTTTTTGGTTTTCAAAAGCTTGTCGGATGGCTTTTTTGCACTTACGGGCCAATGCCGGGGTATAAACTGCCTGGCGGGTTACGTAATATGCTCCGGGTAATTTAGCGATTAATTCCGTGATATTTAACGGATTTCCCATGATTTCGGTATCTCTTCCGAAGGGGGAAGTAGCGGTTTTCATTCCGCTTAGTGTAGTGGGGGCCATTTGTCCGCCGGTCATTCCATAAATCCCGTTGTTCACGAAGATCATGGTAATGTTTTCTCCCCGATTGCAGGCGTGAATGGTTTCGCCGGTGCCAATGGCAGCAAGGTCACCATCGCCTTGGTAGGAGAATACAAAGTGCTCGGGATAGAGTCTTTTGATGGCAGTAGCCAATGCCGGGGCTCTTCCGTGTGCTGCTTCGATGCAGTCAATTTCAAAATAATTGTAGGCCAATACGGAACATCCTACGGGAGCAATGGCAATGGTATTTTCTTGAATTCCCATTTCTTCCACTACTTCAGCAATGATGCGGTGAATGACACCGTGTCCGCAGCCCGGACAATAGTGCATGACATTGTCGGTCAGCACCGGGGTCCGCCTATATACTAAGTTTTCGGGTTTTATAATGTCTTCTCTTGTCATGTTTATCATAATTTAAATTACAAAATCTGTTTTTTTAATGC
>CAZWCI010000033.1:1653-15098 GCA_964632815.1 uncultured Lentimicrobiaceae bacterium
TCTTCTCTTGTCATGTTTATCATAATTTAAATTACAAAATCTGTTTTTTTAATGCATCCAGAACTTCACTTGGAGTGGGGATAATGCCACCAAAACGACCAAAGTGCTGCACGGGAATTTTGCATTCTACCGCCAATTTAACATCTTCAATCATTTGTCCGGCGCTCATTTCTACGCTCAAGATTCCTTTTACCTGTTTGGAAAGTTCTTTAAGAATTTTGCTCGGGAAAGGCCATAAGGTTATTGGGCGCAAAAGTCCCACTTTGATGCCTTCTTTACGTGCCAGCTCAATAGATTTCTGACAGATACGGGCGGAGGAGCCGTAGGCAACGAACAAATATTCGGCATCTTCACACTGAATCATTTCGTAACGTACCTCTTTTTCTTCACATTCTTTATATTTCTTTTGTATTCTGATATTCACCTGTTCCTGTTTAAGGGAATCCAATTCAAGAGAAGTAATGATGTTGTGTTTACGGCCGGCAGGTTTTCCCACAGCTGCCCACGGAAAAGTCTTGGCAATATATTCATTAGTCCAGCGAGGTTTGTAATCCGTAACTTCCACTTTTTCCATTACTTGTCCGATAACGCCGTCAGACAGGATCATGGTCGGGTTGCGATAGCGAAAAGCCAGTTCAAAGCCGAGTTCTACAAAGTCATACATTTCCTGTACGGAAGCAGGGGCTAAGGTAATTAATCGATAGTCTCCGTGTCCGCCGCCTTTGGTAGTTTGGAAATAGTCGGCTTGTGAGGGTTGAATGGTTCCGAGTCCGGGGCCGCCGCGCACGACATTAACAACCAATGCGGGCAGTTCTGCTCCGGCGATGTAGGAAAGGCCTTCTTGCATGAGACTAATTCCCGGACTGGAAGAGGTGGTCATAACTCTTTTTCCGCATGCTGCGCCTCCGTATACCATGTTAATGGAGGCGGTTTCACTTTCGGCTTGAAGGACAACCATTCCTGTTTTGTCATAAGGCCGTTCTGCCATCAAGTGCTCCAAAATTTCAGACTGAGGAGTGATGGGATAGCCGAAATAGCCGTCCACACCCGAGCGAATTGCACCTTCTGCAATTGCTTCGTTTCCTTTCATTAATTTTAATTCTTTTGCCATTGTATATTTTTAATTTTAATTTGTTATTGTATTGACACTTTCTAAATTTTAACCCTATAGACGGTAATTACTCCGTCAGGACAGATCACGGCGCAATTAGCACAGCCGATGCACGCCTCTTCGTTGATCATTTCAAGATAGTTGTATCCTTTTTTGTTTACCATTTTGGAAAGTGCAATGCACTTATTGGGACATCCTGTTGTACAAACGGCACATCCTTTGCACCTTTCGGTGTCAATGACTAAAGTTCCTCTGAACGCCATAATGTTTATTGTTTAAGTGATTAATATGAATTGTTTTTAAATTCTTGTTTATTTGCGTTGCAATAATACAATTTTTTTATCACATTTTGGCTTTTTATCCCAATAAAAATAACTAAAAAAAACTTTATTTTTCATTAAAAGCAGATCAATATGCATCATGGGATTAAGGTAACTCTTAGGAGCTTATTTTCTTGAGTCGCAGGGGAGAAGCAAAATCGGATTTTCTTCCGATTTTACATTTGTATATATTATGAAGTAAAGGTATTCTGATTTTCCTGTTTTTTTATAGGAACATATTTAGTTAAAAATTGTATTTTTGCAATCTAAAAAATTATATTGAATGTTATCTGTTCTCCTTAAAGCAATTCCTATAGGTTTACTTTTGTCGATTATGCCCGGGGCTGCTTTTTTTTCTGTGATTCAGACCAGCATCTCTCGTGGATTTCGAGCCGGTTTGTTTTTGGCTTTTGGCATTTCTTTAAGTGATATTTTTTTAGTGGCACTTTGTTTGTTCGGAATTGCCGGATTGATGGAAAATAATGAAACGGCCCAATTGGTAATGGGCATTGTGGGGGGGATTATTCTGATTGCTTTCGGCGGCTATACGTTCCTGAATATGAAATCCGACCTTAATCCGCAACTCCCGAAATCAATACTCCTTAAAGAAGGTTCTAATGGGGACGAGATAAATGATGAGAATTATAGGATAAAATACCTCGCTAAAGGATTTGCACTTAATGTTTCCAACCCATTTGTGTGGTTGTTGTGGCTTGGTATTGTGCCTTATTCCGGTACTATTCTTAAAGAACAATCGCTTTTCCTTATATTTATTTTGATTACGGTTTTTTCGATGGATATGTTGAAAAGTTATTTTGCTGGAAAAATTAAACAAATTCTTACTCCTGAAGTTATTTTCTTGATTAATCGAATCGTTGGACTCGTCATTGCTTGTTTGGGTGTTTTCCTCATTATCAGAGTGTTTTTTTGGTCTTGAGTTATATAAAATCATTACCCATGAATAAGTTTTTTTTAGCATTTTGTGCGTTGATGCTGATTCTGTTTTCTTCATGTAAGAGTGATCCTGTGAAGGAAACCGTAACCGATTTTTACCTTTCATATCAAAATCTTGATTTTGAAAAAGCCAAGCAATATTGTAATCCACTCATGGTCCAAAAGATTACATTGATTGAAAAGGGCTTTACTCCGGAAAAAAGAAAGACAGTTCTGAAACATATTCGTAAAAATCGTATTAAAGTGGAAGAAATCAAGTACGATGATGCTCAAACCAAAGCAACGGCTAGAGTTAGTTTCTACAAATTGTCTGATGATGACGAAAATAATGAAGAAACAACCATAATCCACTTGGAAAAGATTCAAGATCAGTGGAAAATAGCCGATTTCTAACGGGGAAGTTGTTTTTTTCTGAAATATTTGTTGATAAGATTTTGTAAAAGTATATTTACCTCTTTAATTTCATCGGTTTTTTGTGCTAAAGAGAGCAAATAATAGACTGCTCCGCCGATAGGAATACTCAAAAGAAGTTGCCACAGATCCGAAGGCACAAACAGAATGATTGGCAATATGGAAGCCGTCATTCCTGCAGTTGCCAGCAGGGTAGGCCCCATATCTTTAATTTGTTGAAAAGCTCCGTAATTTGCCATTTTCCCGGGTACGTAAGCGTTGATGAAGAAACAAAGAAACGACACAATTGCCTGTCCGATGACTACGGCTTCCAATCCATATTGAATGGTCAAAGCTAAGGTGCCTACAATTAACGGAGCTTTGATTAACTCCAATTTTAGTACCATTCCGGAATACCCTTTCGCATTTAATAAATTGATATTTAAAACACTTACAGGAGTGAAAAGACGTGCAATACAGAGCCATTGAATGATAGGCACAGCCGGAACCCACTTTTCCGTAAGACAGAGCCGAATGAAAGGTTCACAAATCAACGCGAAACCAATCATACAAGGAATTACCGCAAACATCGTTAATCGGATTAACTTTCGATAGATGTTCGATAACCGTTCCTCTTCATGCTGAACACTGCTCATAACCGGAAACGTAACCGTCTGAAGGACGTCTGTTGCCGTTGCGGACAATATGTTTGTGAAATAGATACTTTTGGAATAATACCCCACTTCCTTGGCGGTGAAAAAGCGTCCGATTAAGATGGTATAGAGATTATTGATAATAGTTCCGAGAACTCCGGCCGCCAATAATTTTGATCCGTATCGGAATAAACTCTTAAAGGAATCGAGAGAGAATACAAGTTTTGGAAACCATCTCTTAATAAATAATATTAAAAATAAACTTAGTGCCGTTTTGGACAAAGTTTGTGAAATAAGTGCCCATACCCCATATCCTTGATAAGCCATTACCAATGCAACGATTCCACTGATAAGTACGGAGAAAGTGTTGACGATGGCCTTGCTTTTGAAATCCATGTCAATGCTCAATTTGGTCAATTGAACCATTGTAAATGCTTGAATGACAAAGTTGAGTGCTAGGACACGGGTGATGAGTATTAATTGTGGTTCGTGATAAAACTGAGCAATATATGGCGCCGAAAAGTATAGAATTCCATATAGAAGGCCTGATATGAAAAGATTGAAATAGAAAACCGTCGAAAAATCAATCTCGGTCCGCCCTTGCTTTTGAATGAGTGCTCTTGAAAAGCCACTATCAATAAAAACTCCAGAAATCGACATGAATATGGCCAACATACCCACCAACCCGTAATCCGAAGGCATCAGGATTCTGGCAACAAAAAGACCTATTACAAATTGAATTCCATAGATGGAAAACTTCTCAATGAAGCTCCATAACATTCCATGGGTTGTTTTTTGTTTTAGATTTGATGTAGGCATGAATGAGATATTATGATTGCAAAAGTAAGATATTTTAGATTACTGATGCAAAAATAAGACAAATTAAATTATGCTTGACATTGTTTTTTTTCTTATTTTTGCCGTTTAAATTTAAAAAAAAAGGACTCTAAATTTTAATCAAAGAAAAAATATGGAAGAGTTAATGTTACAATTGAAAAAAGAAATTATTGAAGTTTTGAACTTGGAAGATGTTACTCCCGAGGATATTGCTGATGATGCTCCTTTGTTTGGAGATGGATTGGGACTGGACTCCATTGATGCTTTGGAATTGATTGTATTAATGGAGAAAAATTATGGAATTAAATTGGAAAATCCTTCCCAAGGAAAAGAAATTTTCAAATCTGTGAGAACTATGGCCGAATATATTCAAGCCAATAGAAAGTAGGAATATATTTCCCACGAGAAACAGTTTTGCATATGCTCCAATCAACCACCTAATTACGCCAAAATAATATTTAATAGCCTATGGCACAAGACGTTTTTGTTACGGGTTTAGGCATTATTACCGGAATAGGAAAGAATGTCGAAGAAACGCTTAATGCGTTGAAAAGCTTGCATTCGGGTGTAGGTACAATCTCACATCTGAAAACGGTTCATGACCATTTGCCGTGTTCTGAAGTGCCTTTTTCCGATCAGGAATTGAAACAAATGCTTCAATTGGATGAGCAAGAAATAGTTACACGCACATCCTTACTTGGAATCAAGGCCGCGCAAGAGGCGTATAATTTTGCCCAAATGGACAATTGCAAGAAATTAGGGCTCCGTATCGGATTTATTAACGGAACTACCGTTGGGGGAATGGAAAAAAGTGAGCAGTTTTATAATGATTTTATTAATCCTGATAGTAATGAGTTTACTCCCTACATTGCCGCCCATGATTGCGGAGCTTGTACGGAAAAAATTGCAGACTATCTTGATGATTTCGATTTTGTTTCCACTACTTCCACAGCTTGTTCTTCAGCCGTTAATACGCTGATCTTGGCAACCAATATGATTCGTGCCGGTTTGCTGGATTGTGTGATTGCCGGAGGGACAGAGTGTTTGAGTAAGTTCCACCTGAACGGGTTTAATACACTTATGATCTTAGACCAACATATTTGTCGTCCGTTTGATGAAAATCGTGCGGGATTGAATCTCGGCGAAGGAGCAGCTTACCTTGTACTTGAAAATGAAAAATCTCTTGCGCTCAGGAAACAAAATCCGTTGTGTCAAATTTCAGGGTGGGGGAATAGTTGCGATGCTTTTCATCAAACAGCATCCTCTCCTGATGGTAAAGGCGCGGTCTTGTCGATGCAGGCAGCTTTGTCCATGAGCGGACTTCAGCCCGAAGAGATTGACTACATTAATGCACATGGCACAGGAACCTCTAATAACGATGAATCGGAAGGAAAGGCCGTAATGCAAGTTTTTGGAAATCATATTCCGCCTATCAGTTCTACTAAATCCTATACTGGTCATACCACCAGCGCCGCAGGAAGTGTTGAAGCCGTGATTTCAATCTTGTCGATGAATTATCGCTTTTTGCCACCTAATCTTAATTTTAAGAATAAAATGGAAAACCTCTCCTTTAAACCCGTTGAACAATTAAAGGAAAACGTAGAGATGAACCATGTGCTCAATAATTCTTTTGGCTTCGGAGGGAATAATTCTTCTATTATTTTTTCTAAATATAAGAAATAAATATCGTCAAATGGCTATATATATTAAAGGAATGGGCAATATATCCATTCAGGATACGCTCGGCAAAAATTCTATTGATGCCCCGGTCAGTTATACAGAACCTTATGTGCGTTGTATAGAGCCCAATTACAAAGATTTTATCAATCCTCTGCAATTGAGAAGGATGAGCCGTATTATCAAAAGGGCTATCGCTTCTTCTCTTACTGCAGTAGAACAATCCGGAATTGCTATTCCCGAAGCCATCATCTCCGGTACAGGATTGGGTTGTATCGAAGATACTGAAAAATTTCTCTCCGCAATGATTGAAAATGAAGAGAAGTTCCTGCAACCAACCTATTTTATCCAATCTACTCATAATACCATAAGTTCTCAAATTGCCATTTATTTGAAATGTCATTCATACAATAATACATATACCCATCGCGGTGTCTCTTTTGAAATGGCTCTTTGGGATGCTTATTTGCTTCTGTTGAGCGGTCAAATTAAATCTGCTTTGGTGGGTGGCTATGACGAGTTGACACCGACCTATTTCCAACAATTGAAAAAACTCGATTTTTGGAGAGATTCCGTTCAGGATAGCTTAAATATTATCAATACTTCTGGAACCGGGACATTTTCCGGAGAAGGAAGTTTGTCTTTTATGCTTGCCGATAATGCGGAAAATGCCCTTGCACGTCTTGATGGCATGTCCTTAGGTTATAAACTTAATAATGATGAAGAAGTGTGTCGTTTTATTACGAAATTCTTAGAAGAACATCATTTGACTTCGCAAGATATTGATCTCTTTATGACCGGAAAAAGTGGTGACGAAGTTTATGACGGGCTTTATGATGATGTGTCCGAAAAACTCTTCCCTCAAACGCCGCAAGCAGTCTATAAAAACCTTTCAGGAGAATTCTTTACGGCATCGGCTTTCGGATTGTGGAGTGCCACCTCCTGTATTAAGAATAATCAGGTTCCGGAGTGTCAAAAAATAAATCACATTCCTACAAAACCTTTGTCAAAAGTACTTCTATATAATCAATATCAAAATAAAAATCATTCGTTAATTTTGTTATCGTCATGTGGTTGCTGATTATTTTGGTTTTAATTCAGAGTGTATTGCTTGTTGCTGCACAAACTTTTTTGAAAATTGCCGTTACCTCTTTTGGAAAATTTACATGGGCATGGCACTATTTTAAAACTGTTTTTACAACTTGGCAATTTGCTGCCTCCGGAGTGTGTGCCCTTGCCGGAATGATTATTTGGATGTATGTACTGAAGCGCTTCGATTTCAGCATCGCTTACCCGTTGTTGAGCATCAGCTATATCATCGGACTTTTTGCAGCTCAATTTATTTTTCACGAAGTAATTCCCCTAACGCGTTGGATTGGCGTACTCATTATTATGATAGGCGTCTTTTTTGTAGTTAAATAATTCCCATTATGAAAAGAATCATTGTCTTATTTTGCTTGACTTTTATCGGAAGCATTGTAATGGCACAACCCAAAAACTTTAAACTGCTCACGGGAACGGAAAAATCATCCATGGCGAAGAAAATAGCTGCTGCTTCGACTCAGTTGTCTTCTCTGCAATGTGACTTCGTGCAAGAAAAAAAACTCTCTTTCTTGATGGAAGTACAAAAATCGAACGGGAAAATGTATTATAAAAATCCCAATTGTCTCCGGTGGGAATATGTGGCTCCAGATCCGTATATTTTCATTTTTAATAATCAAAAAATATATTTGAAAAATGAAAAAGGGACTTCCCAGTTCAACGCCAATACAAATCGAACCCTCAAAACTATGAGCCAATTGATTATAGGGACCATCAGCGGTGAAGGGTTGAAACAGAATTCAAATTTTACAATTGAATATTATACCGATGGGAAGCAAATTATGGTTAAATTGATTCCCGTTGATAAAAATATTAAAAAAATGATTTCAACGATTGAACTCTATCTTGACAATACAACATTTTTAGCTATCCAAATGGTGATGAACGAAGCCGGAGGAGATGTGACCAAGTTTACCTTTTTGAATGTGCAAAAAAATGTGGCACTTTCATCCAATAAATTTAAGATTGATTAATTATTTTATGTTAAGAGACGATTTATACGAAATAAAGGGAATCCGTAGTATCAACGAGTTTGAATTTTTTTATGAAATTCATTTGAATAAAGATGCGGAGATTTACCGTGCTCATTTTCCTTCTCGACCGATTACCCCCGGTGCCTGTTTGCTAGAAATTGCCCGCGAATTGCTTGAAATTCATGAGAAACAATCGTTAGATATTAGGCAAATAAAATCAATGAAATTTCTCAATATAATTGAACCGTCGATATATCCTGACATCGTCTTCCACTTTGTCATTAAAGAACGTCTCGAAGACCAACGAAAAGTGATGGTTGAAATCGGAGCAGGAGATAAAGTTTTTACCAAAATGTCGATGTTTTTTGCCGAAAATGTTCCCTGTGATGAATAGTGAAGATTTTTGTGTTATCATCCCTACCTATAATAATGGAGGCACACTTCCTTCCGTGATTGATAAGGTGTTGCAGGTTACTCCTAATATTATTGTGGTAAATGATGGCTCTACCGATGAAACCGAACAACTCTTGGGAAGATTCTCTGAGATGGTCGTATTATCCTATATGCCTAACAAAGGAAAAGGACATGCTTTGAAAGTCGGTTTTCAACAAGCTATTAAACTTGGCTTTCGATATGCTATAACGATTGATGCTGATGGGCAACACTTTCCCGAGGAACTGCCCCGTTTTTTGGAAGTTATCTCGCAAAACCCTGATGCAATGCTCATTGGAAGTCGCTTTCTCGAACAAGAAAATATGCCCAAGAAAAATAGCTTTGCCAACCGATTTTCTAATTTTTGGTTTTATGTCCATACCCTCCAAAAACTTCCCGATACACAGTCCGGATACCGCTTATATCCGTTAGTTCATATTAAAAAAATGCATATTTTTACCAATAGGTACGAAACAGAGTTGGAAATTTTGGTGAAAATGGCCTGGCGATTCGTCCCTGTTATTCCGGTGCCTATTTCTGTTTTTTATGCCCCCGTCGGAGAAAGAATCTCCCATTTTAAGCCTTTTTACGATTTTTTTCGTATTAGTTTATTAAATACATTTTTAACATTTATAGCTCTCTTGTACTTCTATCCTCGTTTTTTACTGAGGAAAATTGTAAAATGAACAAAATCAATTTTTAGATTTTGTGATTTGTATTTATTTTTTATTTAAATTTGTCGCAATTAATTTAAACGGGCAGTATTAATATTTTTATTTGTTAATATTTTTATTTATTAAATGTCGAAATTATGAAAAAAATAATTCTCATTTTGATGATTCTTTTATCTTTGGTATACGTAAAAGCTCAAACACTCCTTACCGAAGGTTTTGAAAATGGTATTCCTGCTTCATGGCTCAATATTGATGCCGATGGGGACGGTTATGTATGGCAAGTAGCTTCTTTCTCCGTGGATAGTCTTGTCGCCCATAGCGGTGATAAGTCTGTGATTTCATTTTCGTACGACAACAACACTGTAACTCCGTTGACTCCGGATAATTATTTAATATCTCCTTCGGTCGCTATTCCGGCTCAAGGGGCTACACTTTCCTATTGGGTGGTGGCACAAGATCAGGATTGGGCAGATGAACATTATTCTATTAAAGTCTCAACTTCAGGCACCAATCCGGCCAATTTTACGACTGTTTTTCAGGAAACAATCCACCGTGGCCCCTGGCTGCAAAAAACAGTCTCTCTATCCGCATATGCAGGACAAACCATTTATGTTGCTTTTGTACATGACAATAGTACAGATGAATTTGCCATCAAATTTGACGATATTGCTATTGAAGCCGGTAATATTACGCCTCCTCCTCCTCCGGGATATGCCACGATTGTACTTGAGGCCTATGATGTTTGGGGGGATTATTCAGGGTACCAAATTTTGTTTGATGCCGATGCGGTTGAATATACCAACATGTCTGGCGGCTTTACCTGTGGAGGCTCTTATGGAGCTTACGAATATAAAGTACCTGTTAATGCCAATAGTAGCGACTCTTATGTGGTTTATTACGGAATGGATTCCATACAAATTCCTGCCGGAATTTATGACTATGTGATATTGAACCCAGGATGTACAGATTATTCGACAATCTATATTGCCAGTAGTAATTGCAGCCCGGCGATGGGGGATGACTTTAACTTTGAAGCCGGCAGAAGATACCATTTCTATATGTCTTTAAGCGGCAATAATGATTGTCTTACTCTTACGGTCGACGGAAATGCTCCGCTGGTCAACACTCCTGTGGACTTGGGTGTCGGCTTCGTTGATTCCAATGTAACAATGTACATAGATTCCATGACTGTGAATTACGGATCAGATTTCTCTCCCGTCTTTTATCTTTACAATTGGGATGGAGCAAGTCCTTCGCAAAACGACTATAATGATACGCTATACATAGGATTTACTTTTAATGGTGTTGATTCGGGATTGGTCGGTTATTTGGATTACACCGATTCCATACTCTATATCGGCGATGCAGAATCTTATACTTTTAACTCTTTCCTTACGGCAGCACAAATTGCCGCTGCCGGACTGCTTGGAGGAACTTATGAGTGTTGTATTTATCTCTCGCTGGATGCGGGCTGGACAGAACAAGATGCAGTGGATAACACTTATTGTATGTATGTTACTTTCGCTTCAGGTGGGGTAAATACATATACGGTTACTGCTACTGCGGGTGCCGGGGGAACTATCTCTCCAACCGGAACCTCTTCTTATAATGCCGGGACCAATGCCACCTATCAGATAGTTGCTAATAATTGCTATCAAGTGAACGATGTCTTGGTGGACGGAAATTCCGTGGGAGCGGTCAATAGTTATACGTTTTCGAATATTCAGGCCAATCATACCATTTCGGTCTCTTTTGTTCAAACCACCTACACGGTGAGTGTTACTGCCGGTGCTAACGGAAGTATTTCATACGGAACGGTTACCATCCCTGCCGGTTTTACGCAAAATATTACTATCAATTGTGGAGACCAACCCACGTTCACATTCCATCCTGATAATGGTTATCAAATTTCAGATGTACTAGCCAATAGTGTCAGCGTTGGTACTCCGGGAAGTTATCAATTTCCTGCCCTTAGCGGAAATGCATCACTCAATGTTTCATTTACCCAAATTCCCGTAGGAACATTTGTAATTACCTCCTCTGCCGGCAATGGTGGTACGATTTCTCCCAATGGGACCAATAATTTCAGTTCCGGTGCTTCCCAAATCTATACCATCAGTCCGAATACCTGCTATGCCATTGCCGATGTGCTGGTGGATGGCAACTCCGTGGGAACGCCCTCCAGCTACACATTCAATTCTATTCAGGCCAATCATACCATTTCCGCTCTCTTTACGCAGATTACCTATACGGTTGCGGTTACGGCCGGTGCCAATGGAAGCATTTCGTACGGAACGGTTACCATTTCTGCCGGTTCTACGCAGAATATAACGGTCAATTGTGGCGACCAGCCTACCTTTACCTTCCATCCCAATAATGGATATCAAATCAATGATGTGTTGGTTAACGGGACTAGTGTGGGCACTCCGGCCTCTTACCAATTTACGACACTTACGGCCAATGCAACCCTTTCAGTAAGCTTCACCTCTCCAGCTACCCAAACTTACACCATTACTTCATCTGCTGGGCCTGGAGGTTCTATTACACCTGCCGGTACTCAAACCTTCTCACAAGGAAATAGCCAAACCTATACCATCACTCCTAATAATTGCTATCAGATTTCTGACGTATTGGTTGACGGAAACTCTATCGGGTCGGCAGCAAGCTACACCTTCACCAATATCAATGCCAACCACACCATTGTCGCTTCTTTCGAAGCCATTACCTATACCATTGTAGTTAATGTCGGGGCAGGTGGAAGTGTCAGCTATAACGGAACTTATGTTCAGGAAAACTCTTCCCAACAATTTACGGTGGATTGCGGTACGACGCCTGTGTTCCAATTTATCCCCAATTCCGGAAATGCTGTATCAGATGTTACTGTTAATGGCAATAGTGTCGGCAATGCTTCCCAGTATCAATTTCCTCCGATGAGCGGGGATGTTCTCTTGGAAGTTTCGTTCGGTCCAATGAGTGCTATTCAGGAATATGAACATCAAATCCTTCTTGCACCCAATCCGACAAAGCAGCATCTTACTGTTGAAGCCGAAGGATTTAGCCGCCTCGAAGTGCTTAACTATTTAGGACAAAGTATCTTCTCCACAACCATCGAACAATCAAAGACCGTTGTTGATGTAAAAGAATTGTCCAATGGGATCTATTTTGTCCGATTGAGTGGCGAAAAAGGGACTGCCACCCGAAAATTTATTAAGGAATAGTCGTCTTCTTTTTAATGCATTATTCAACGGAGAAGTTTCATGCTGAACTTCTCCGTTCTTTTATCAAAAGATCTCCAACCATAAATCAAAATAGTAGGATCCTTTTTCTGTCACATTTTTTATTCAGTGATGAGTAGTTTTTTTGTCGCAATTACTTGCTCATCTTGTGTCAGTCGAACTATATATAGTCCATTTACAAGATTGTTGCGGCTGAGCACAACCATCTGGCTGCTAATGTTATTAATTTGCATTACTGTTTGTCCGAAACAGTTCTCAACCACGAGCGTTGCATTCGTCAAAGGTATTGCTGTCTGCAAAGTTGTCTGTGTGTGAAACGGATTTGGAAAAATGGTTACTGCATCATTTTTATAATCACGATTTTCAATTAATCCGGTTGTGGATGCTAAAGGTTGTTGTTGGGCTACGCAATGAACCATTCCACCATTTTCGTATAGATTTCGCACATCAATGCCGATGACACTTCTTTCCGGATATTGTGCTTGAATAATAGCATTTGCAACCGCATCATTTGGGTCATTATAATTGGGAACTAAAACAACTCCATTGGCAACATAATAATTTACATACGAACCCTTAAAACCTAAATTTGTCATAGAAGTGGTCACAACATCGTTTTGCGTTAGCGGAAGATAAACTTTTGTGTAAACTTGGTCGTTTGTATTACTTGCTCCGTAAAGAGTTGCAATATCGGTAGCAGAAGTTCCCCAATAAGTTAAATCGGCATTATTCATGGTTATCATAATGCTGTCGTTTACAAATTTTGCAAAACCGTCAATATGAAAATCGGTAACATCATACGGATCGCCTACGTTTCCGTCTAGCCAAATAAATTTTGTTACTCCTAAATATTGGATAAAGATTTCTTCTGCTTCCAACTGTGTCATTCCCGGATTACGCACGCTATTTGCAGGACTTTGGCTTAGAATCGAACTTTTGCACGCCAATAAGACGCCATTGCCGTCAAACTCAACTGCGCCGCCTTCATTGGTCATTATAGAGTTTAGATTGACAACCGGAATTCCGGTAGCATTTCCAATACTTGTAGGAATCAGGTCGCATAAATTGTAATTATACTTTCCGCCC
>CAZWCI010000034.1:0-6171 GCA_964632815.1 uncultured Lentimicrobiaceae bacterium
AAACCATTCCCAGGAAGAAAGCGGCTCCGGGCAATAAGGTTGGCATCGTTTCCGAACCAAGCAACGCCTCAATTTCTGCATCGCCTGTATATTCAAGATGATCCACAGACAAGGCATTATATTTAACACCCACTTGAATTCCACCTGAATAATCCAATTCATTGGCATGAATTTTTGGTCTTAATCCATATTTCATTCCTTGCATTAAAATTCTTTCAGTATCTTCTACCGTAAAAAACCCTTTATCACAAAAAACATCAATATAATCGGCTAATTCTTCCGAAGCGATAACCGGAATCATCTCATTAATAATTAAATCCACGTATTTAGAAGGACGTTGTTTATATTCCGACGGCACTGCATGAGCACCAAGGAAATTGGCTTTAATGGTTAAAGGAGAATGTTGTTTTAATTTTCGGATTACACGTAGCATTTTTAATTCATCTTCGGTATTAAGTCCGTATCCGCTTTTTATTTCAACTGCACCTGTGCCGAATGACATCATCTCATTCAGCCGTTCCATCGCATCTTGAAAAAGTTCTTCTTCAGAAGCATCATGCAATCTTTTTGCAGAATTAAGAATTCCTCCTCCTCGTCTTGCAATCTCCTCATAACTAAGACCTTTAATTTTATCAACATACTCTATTTCTCTGCTTCCGGCATATACAATATGGGTGTGAGAATCACAGAAAGAAGGAATCACCATTTTCCCCGTAGCATCAATCCTTTCAATTGGCTCGTTAAGTGACTGGAGTAATTGTTCGGAATAATTTTCCATTTTTCCGTAATCATAAATTTTATTTCCTTTAACGATTAAATAGGCATTATCAATTTTAGGAAGATTTTTCATTGCTTCGCCTGCGCGAAAAAGAATCGGTTTTGTTTCCGTTTGAAGAAGAGATTTGATATTTGTTATAACAATAGCCATTTTTATAATTTTATTCTAATATGATTTATAATTTGAAAAAAATAAAAAAATCGATTTTTATCGCTTCAAAGATACAAATTTTATAATTTTGCACGTTAACAAATAAAAAATAAGAATCAAAAATTGTCGGATTATGCGTTATTCAAACAATTACGTTTTAATACTATTGCCTTTTCTTCTTATATTTTCTTCATTATCTTTATGTGCCAATGAAGAAGAAAATCTCATGAAGCAAGCCAATGATGCATATATCTCTAAAGAATATGAAAAAGCGGTCACCCTATACAGACAGATTGCAAACAACGGAAATGAAGGGGCCATTCTGTATTACAATCTCGGAAATACCTATTTTAAAAGTGGTTTTTTAGCAGAATCTGTTTTATGGTATGAAAGAGCGCTTCGTTTGGATCCCGGGAATGAAGACATTCAGCACAACATTGCCTTTGTAAATCAGAAATTAGTTGACCGAATTGAAGTCTTGCCGACCTTTTTTTTAACTCGTTGGTGGAATAATCTGTCGCAAAGCTTAACTTCTCGGGGTTGGGCTATTGCAAGTATTATTGGAACAATAATGCTAATTTTTTTCATGATTAGTTTTCTTATATCCGGAAAAAATTGGATTCGTTCTTCATCGTTGATTCTTTCTTTTACGGCATTTCTATTTATATCTTTCACTATTATTTTCGCAGTACGTGAAAAAAATCGCATCCGACTAACCCCGGAAGCAATTATTATGGAAAGTGTAATCCATGCCAAAAGTACACCTGACGATTCAAGTAATGATTTATTTGTTATTCATGAAGGATTGAAAGTTCAGATAACCGATCAGTTGAATAATTGGGTGGAGATTAAATTGCCAAATGGCGAAAAGGGATGGATTCCCAAGACAAGTATTGAAATTATATAACTTAAAATACAAAACATTATATCATGATGAATACCATAGACATTAAAGAATTGAATGAACGAATTCAGCGTGAAAGTTCTTTCGTTGACATCATCCACATGGAAATGGGAAAGGTTATTGTTGGCCAAAAAATGATGGTAGAAAGGCTATTAATCGGACTCTTATCAAACGGACACATCTTATTGGAAGGGGTTCCGGGATTAGCAAAGACTCTTGCCATCAAATCTTTATCACACATTATTAATACTAAATTCAGTCGTATTCAGTTTACGCCGGATCTTTTGCCTGCGGATGTCATCGGAACTATGATTTACAATCAAAAAAATGAAGATTTCTTAGTCAAGAAGGGACCTCTTTTTGCAAATTTCATTTTGGCGGATGAAATAAACCGGGCTCCTGCAAAAGTTCAAAGTGCTTTATTAGAAGCAATGCAAGAGCGACAAGTTACTATTGGAGAAAAAAGTTACAAATTGGAAGAACCCTTTCTGGTTATGGCAACACAAAATCCGATTGAACAGGAAGGAACATATCCTCTGCCGGAAGCACAAGTTGACCGTTTTATGTTGAAAGTTGTGATTCCTTATCCCAACAAAGAAGAAGAAAAGAGTATATTAAGACAACATTTATTATCTGAATTTCCCACAACGGCTACAGTATTAAAACCGGAAGATATTATCAAAGCTCGTGAAGTTGTTAAAAAAGTTTATATAGATGAAAAAATTGAAAACTATATAACGGATATTGTATTTGCCACCCGTTATCCGGCCGATTTCAAATTAGATAAATTCAGCGGGATGATTTCATACGGAGCCTCTCCGCGTGCCACGATCAATCTGGCTTTGGCAGCTCAGGCATACGCATTTATCAAACGGCGCGGCTATGTAATTCCCGAAGACATCAGAGCCATCTGCCATGATGTTTTGCGTCATCGTATAGGATTAACCTACGAAGCCGAAGCCGAAAATATTACCACTTCTGACATTATTAATGAAATTCTAAATACTATTGAAGTTCCTTAATCGTATCGCAAATTTATTGTAAAATTAAGAATGATAAATGACTATGGAATCTTCGGAACTAATAAAAAAAGTACGAAAAATTGAAATTCGGACACGGGCACTATCCCGACAAATTTTTGCCGGGCAATATCATAGTGCTTTTAAAGGTCGCGGGATGGCATTCAGCGAAGTGCGTCAATATCATTATGGAGATGATATACGCTTCATTGATTGGAATGTAACCGCCAGATTTCATCAACCATACATTAAAATATTTGAAGAAGAAAGAGAACTTACAGTTATTTTGTTGATTGATGTCAGCGGGTCCAATCTTTTTGGCACCAAAAGTCAGTTTAAATCAGATCTTATTGTTGAATTGGCGGCTGTACTTTCCTTTTCTGCAATTCACAATAATGATAAAGTTGGGGTAATCTTTTTCAGTGACAAGGTGGAAAAATTTATTCCTCCCAAAAAAGGAAAGACTCATATTTTACGAATTATAAGAGAGTTAATTAACCACGAACCCACACAAAATCAAACCAATATCGGAGAGGCGCTGAAGTATCTTACAAATGCCATCAAGAAAAAATGCACAGCATTTATCATTTCGGATTTCATTCAAAAAGATTATGAGCAAGCTTTAAAAATTGCAGCAAATAAACATGATATGGTTGCCCTGCAGATTGTCGATCAAGGCGAGGTGAAAATTCCAAATTTAGGACTCATTAAATTACAAGACCCTGAAAGCCGAAAATATTTCTTAGCAGATACTTCAGATGCATCCGTAAGACGAGCTTATGAAGTCTGGTGGAATAATTTAAGGAAAAAGAATAAAGAACTGTTTCAAAGGGTTGGTGTAGACATGGCTACACTTTATACAGGACAAGATTACGTCAAAGGATTAACGGAACTCTTCAAACGAAGAGGTTAATCATTTTCCTTATTTTTAATCTGAAATGCCACGGCATACATCTTCATTTGTTTAATCATGGAGGCCAATCCGTTAGAGCGGGTTGGAGACAAATGATCTTTCAAGCCGATTCTATCAATATAAGTTAATTGGGCATTGATAATAGCTTCCGGAGTTTGATTCGATAACACTCTAATTAGGAGATGAATAATTCCTTTGGTAATAATTGCATCACTATCGGCAGTATAAACCACTTTCCCATCTTTAAACTCTGCATGAAGCCATACTTGAGACTGACAGCCACTAATTAGATATTGGTCTGTTTTGTATTGCTCATCTATCAAAGGAAGGTCTTTTCCAAGTTCGATGATATAATTATACTTATCCATCCAGTCTTCGAAAGAATCGAATTCTGTAATAATGTTCTGTTCAACTTCGTAGATATCCATAATTAATAATTTTTATATTTCTTTTATTTTTTGTTGTCGCAAAATTGATTGTTGATGAAGCAATTCAAGAAATTTTTCAATGAAAGAGGCATAATGCTCATCCGGGAGCGAATTTTTCTGATATCGTTTTACCACATTATTCCATTGATTCGATTGAATAATGGGAATATTATAAAGGGTTTTAATTACAGCAATTTCGTCCACAACAAGCATCCGTTTTACCAAAAGTTCTGCAATTTGGGAATCAATATCATGAATTAAATTTCTTTGTTTGCGAAGTAATTCTTCATCGGGTGAATCATTCCTGTATTTAAATATCAAAGAGTGTAGCATATTATACAGCTGAGCCGGAGTAATTTGTTGTTCGGCATCGCTAAGAGCTTGATTTGGGCAGCAATGAGTTTCAATCATTAACCCGTTAAAGCCATAATCTAAGGCAATTTGTGCAATAGTCGGTATATATTGAGTATTTCCTGCAATATGAGAAGGATCACAAATAATCGGAATTTCAGGATATTTGACTTTTAGTTCTATTGGAATTTCCCAGAGTGGTTTATTCCGAAGAACATTCTCTTTCATTTCTGCAAACCCTCTATGAATAGCATAAATATTAGTAATCCCAGCTTTCATGAATCTTTCGATCCCCCCTGCCCACAATTGTAAATCCGGGACAATCGGGTTTTTAACCATCACGGACATCTCGGTTCCGGAGAGGGCATCTGCCAATTCTTGAACATCAAACGGATTTACAACCGTTCGAGAGCCTATCCACACAGAATTTATTCCATATTTAAGACATAAATCCACATGTTCCGGTTTGGCAATTTCGACACACACCGGTAAATCAAACTCTTCGCTGATTTCCTTCAACCAGGGCAATGCAATTTCACCTAATCCTTTAAAGGCATTGGGATTACTTCTGGCTTTCCACACTCCGACACGAAAAAAAGACAACTTAATCTCACTTTCGGAAAATTGCTGTCTAAGTTGCGAGGCTGTAGTAAAAAGTTGTTCTTTACTTTCAGCAGCGCACGGTCCGGCAATAATAACAGGATCCATGATCTTTTTTTTTATAAACAAACCCTTGCAAATTAGTAATCTACAAGGGTTTCTTCATCGTGGTGCTGACCGGGATTGAACCAGTGACACACGGATTTTCAGTCCGTTGCTCTACCAACTGAGCTACAGCACCGCTCATTTGATTTTTGAGACTGCAAAAATACATTTTTTTTTAATACAAACAAAAAAAATAAGAATCACGAATGAAATATTTTAGACTGATTATTTTTTGTATTTTTGTTCTTCTTTACAAAAGTCATATTTTGATATGGAAAGAATACAAAAATGGGGGGCTTATTATTTAGAAGAGGTGATCCGATTACGGCGTCATTTTCATCAATTTCCCGAATTATCGGGTGCTGAAGTCAAGACAGCAGATAAGATTTGTGAAGTCTTGGAAACTTTAAATATTCCCTATAAGCGACACATTACAGGTGAAGGAATTGTTGCTTTATTAACCGGTGATTTACCGGGAACACGTACGGTTGCGTTGCGGGCAGATATGGATGCTCTTCCCATTCAGGAAGAAAACGAAGTTCCCTACAAATCAAAAAATCCTCAAGTGATGCATGCTTGCGGACATGATGTGCATATTGCTTCTCTGCTTGGCGCATTAATGATATTAAAACAAGTACAAAACTCTTTTGGCGGAACCGTAAAAGCTATTTTTCAACCATCGGAAGAACAATATCCGGGTGGCGCATTGGGAATGATTAAAGAGGATGTGCTTTCAAATCCTGAAGTAGATTCAATTTTTGCCCAACATGCTACTCCCGGAATTGAAGTCGGTTGTATTGGCATTCGGGAGGGACGCTTTATGGCATCCACAGATGAAATTCACATAACCATTACCGGTAAAGGCGGTCATGCAGCAATGCCCCATGAATATATAAGTCCTTTAAAAGTCGGCATGGAACTTC
>CAZWCI010000034.1:6271-13330 GCA_964632815.1 uncultured Lentimicrobiaceae bacterium
CATGCAGCAATGCCCCATGAATATATAAGTCCTTTAAAAGTCGGCATGGAACTTCTCCGTAAAATGGAAGCAAATGTTTCTAAAAATCAACCTAAAGACATTCCGACCATCTTGGCATTCGGAAAATTTATTGCAAACGGGTTAACCAATCTTATTCCAAAAACTGCTGAAATAGCAGGCACTTTAAGGACTTTTGATGAGACATGGAGAGACGAAGCGCACCAAATCATTCATAAAACGGCTGCTCAGATTTCACAACAAAGCGGAGCCTTGTGTTCTTTAATCATCAATAAAGGATATCCTGTATTGATTAATGACCCCGAAACCACTCAACGAGTAAAACAATATGCTATTTCCTTACTTGGAGCAGAGCATGTTTTATCCATTCCTGAAAGAATGACGGCAGAAGATTTTGCCTATTTTTTACAAAAAAAGCCGGGCGTTTTTTACAGATTAGGCACTTCTAATAATTCCAAAGGAATCACAAACCAATTACACACTTCCCGTTTTGACATTGATGAACAAGCTTTACAAGTGGGGATGATGATGCTCAGTTGGATTGCTCTTAACGAATTAAAAAAACAATGAGTATTCTTGAATTACTATTAATCTCTATCGGCCTCGCCATGGATTGCTTTGCAGTAAGTTTCTCCGCCGGAGCCACGCAAAAAGAATTAAAACTCAAAACCATCTTAATCATTGCCTTTAGCTTTGGTTTATTCCAAGGTGGAATGCCTGTATTAGGCTGGTTGGGGGGAGAAATGGTTGTAGAACACATTTGCCATATAGACCACTGGATTGCCTTTGGAATTCTTGCCTTTATCGGCGGAAAAATGTTTTTTGACGGTATTCGGCCAGATCGAGACGAAAAAAAAACTAATTTCAGCCATCCTATTACAATACTTATTCTCTCGATTGCCACCAGTATTGATGCTTTAGCCGTTGGGTTCAGTTTTTCAATTTTGCACGATGTTAATATTATTTTCTCCGCATTGGTAATAGGAATTACCTCATTTCTGCTCTCTATTGTTGGAGTATATACCAGCAGAAAAATATCGCATTTTATAAAACCTCAATATGCAGAAATTTTTGGTGGAATAATTTTGATGGCGATTGGCACCAAAATTCTCATCACACATCTAATAGTTTAGTCGAATTTATTTTTTAATTCCAACTGCCTTTAATACACTATCTATTACGATTTCTACTTGTTCTTCAGACAAATCATAATAGACCGGCAAACTGATTTCGGCAGCAAAATTCTTATATGCTACAGGATAATCATGAATATCATATCCGAGATTTTTATAGAAGCTAAACATGGGCAATGGAACAAAATGAACATTTACCGCAACCTCTTGCTCAAAAATCCTTTGCATAATTTCATCTCTTTCTGCTTCACTAATATTTTTAATTCTCAAAAGATAAACATGATATGAGCTAACTTTCTCTCTTGTTTCGTATGATGGAATAATAAATTGGTCGAATTGTTTAAAAGCATTCGAATAGGAATTAAAAATCTGTTTCCTTTTGGGCAGCATATCTGTTTCATAACGTTCCAATTCAACCAACCCGATGGCAGCCAGCACATCTGTCATATTGCATTTATAACCGGCCTCTACAATATCATATTTCCAATTTCCGATTTGCATTTTTGACAGGGCGTCTTTCGTTTGTCCATGTAAAGATTTAATACATAAAGATTTATAAATTTCAGCCGTATCAAAAACCTGAGGTAAATTGAGACAAATAGCACCTCCTTCGGCCGTAGTTAAATTTTTTACTGCATGAAAAGAAAAAACGGAAATATCTGTCAGTTTTCCACTTTTTTTATCTTTATATACAGCACCGATTGAATGAGCAGCATCGGCAAGCACAAGAATTCTTCCTAATTTTTTTTGTTCTTCTGTCGCGGGGATAAACATCTTTTGAATCTCCGGTTCGTGAACTAAAGCATTTATGAGATCATAATCACAAGGAAATCCGGCAATATCAACAGGGATAATTACTTTTGTTTTCGGAGTGATTGCTTTCTTTATTTTTAAAGCTGAAATATTAAAATCGTCTTCCACATCAATCATTATCGGAGTAGCTCCGCAATGCATAACAACATTGGCGGTTGCCGCATAGGTATATGCAGGAATAATGACCTCATCGCCCGGTCCTACTCCATACCAGTGAAGAATAAGTTCCAATCCCGCAGAAGCAGAATTGACACAAACCACATGAGGAACATCACAATATGCAGCAATGCGTTTTTCAAACTCTTTTGTTCTTGGTCCGGTTGTAATCCAACCCGATTGAAGCGCATCTGTAACTTCTTTAATAACAACATTATCGATACGTGGGGGAGAAAAAGGAACTTTCATAAATCATATATTTAAATTGAGGCAACAAAAATACATCATTTTACAATAAAATGATTATGCTTTTTTTATATTCAAAAGTGAATAAAAAAATGATGTATTTTTGCACAAAATTACGGAGAATGAAAATTATAGGAAAATTATTATTTTATACTTCTTTCCTGCTATTATTTACGGAATGCAAGCCTGAATTTAATCAGAATGCAGACTATAAAGACATCACTGTCACCTATGGACTATTAAATCCGAAAGATTCTGTTCATTACATCAAAGTATATAAAGCCTTTTTAACAGATGGAAATGCCATTCTTGCAGCAGGAGATTTGGATAACATCAGTTATTACGATCAAATAGATGTATCTGTAGAAGAGTACATTAACAACAGATTAAATCGCACTCTTCCATTTACGATGACGACTGCGATTCCCAAAGACAGCGGTATATTTGCCTATAATCCGCAAGTATTATATTATAGCACTGCAACTTTAAATCCTGATGCGATTTATAAATTAAAAATTATCAATCGCCAAAGCGGCAAAGAGATCACTGCAGAGACTCCTATTGTAGGAAATTTCAGTATTATTCAGCCATTTTCGGATATAGCCTCTTTTTTAACCTCCAACTCTGCAACGGTTAAATTCAGGAAAGCGCCCAATGCCGTGGCATACGATATTTACTTGAAATTCTATTACCTTGAAGTCAATAAAAATACAGGAGATACAATTACTCCGAACGGAGTTATTCAATGGAAAGTCACACGAGTACGTTCCGAACAGAGCTCCATTGAAATATCATTAGCTTTAAATCAGTTATATACGGTGATTGCAAGCCGATTAAAAGCTAACGAAAACCTTATTCGATATACCAATGGCGTTGAGTGTGTTGAACTTGAAGTCTGGGGTGCAGAAGAGAATTACATGATTTATTTAGATATTAATGAACCGAGCAGCAGTTTGGTACAAGACAGGGTGATGTATACCAACATGGAAACGGATGATGGAAGTGCTTACGGGATATTCTCTTCTAGGAATATTGCACGTAAGAAATTCAAACTTATCAACTCTACAAACAATGCAGCCATGGATTCATTATTATACGGCTCCATTACCGGTCATTTAGGTTTTGAGTAACCGATAGTAAATAAAAATATGAGTATAGCTGAACAAAGAGAACTTTTTAACGATCGACCGGTATATACGCTTTCGGATATTAGCAAAAGTTTGCAATCAATTATATCTAAAACGTATAATCAGCCATACTATATCAAAGCTGAAATCATCAAACTCAACTATTATCCTCGCACGGGGCATTGTTATCCCGAATTAGCCGAAAAGGAAGATGAAAAAATAAAAGCGCAAATGAGAGCCATTATATGGTCATCTCAATATAAAACCATCAATGAGCGGTTCAAAAAAATTACCGGAGATATCATTAAAGAAGGGATTACCATTCTTTGTTTGGCCTCCATTGAATACAGTCCTCAATACGGATTAGCCCTACACATTCAAGACATTGAGCCAACTTTTACCTTGGGAGAAATGGCAAAAAGTAAAATTGCAGTGATTGAACGATTAAAAAAAGAGGGGATATTCAATGCCAACAAAAAAATGCAGCTCCCGTTAATTCCAAAACGGATAGCTATTATTTCGATTGAAACGAGCAAGGGATATAGTGATTTTATGATCACATTACTTCAAAATAATTGGAATTATAAATTTGACTGTCAATTATTTCCTGCAATATTACAGGGAGAAAAGGCTATCACTACCATAACGGAACAACTGGCTGTTATTAGAAGCCGAATAACAGAATTTGATTGTGTGGTCATCATTCGAGGTGGCGGAGGAGATGTTGGGTTAAGTTGTTACGACCATTATCAATTGGCTCGTGAAGTTGCCACATTTCCCATCCCGGTATTATCCGGAATCGGCCATTCCACAAATGAAACTGTTACCGAAATGGTTGCATACGCCAATAAAATCACCCCGACAGAAGTTGCCTATTTTTTAATTCAAAAATTTCACGATTTTTCTATTTTAATAGAAGACTTTCAAAATTTTATTCTAAAAACAGCAACAGACCGAATTAAAAATGATTTTATTAATATGGGAAATAATACCCGATTAATAAAACTTTTTTCAAAACAGATTATTGAAAAACAACAGGCAATCATAGATAATTATATCAAACAGCTTGAATTACTACATCCCGAGAATATTCTTAAACGGGGTTTCAGTATTACTTATCATAAAGGAAAAGTAATCACGGACAGTAATAACTTGCAGAATGAAGATCTGATTGTCACCCAATATTATAAAGGAAAAACTGAAAGTATAATTAAAAAATCTACATGACCTTCGAGCAACTCAAACAATTTTTCAGCACCATCTTCTCATTTGATGAAAAATATCCTCTTTTATTCACTCAATTTTATTTTTGGGCTTTTTTTGCTATTATATTTGCCGGCTTTGCTTTATTTCATAAAAAAAGATTGCTAAGAAACAGTTTTTTAGGGTTTGCCAGTCTGTTTTTTTATTACAAAACATCTGGATTATTTGTCATTATTCTTTTTTTATCCATTATATATGATTTTTTAATCGGTAAAAAAATTTCCACCACAATATCTCAAGTTGGGAAAAAATTATGGCTATTTTCCGGGATATTTATTAACTTAATTATTCTCTTTTATTTTAAATATGCTTACTTTTTCACGGATGCATACAACTCTTTATTTCACACAGACATAGAAGTATTGAATCACATCGCTTTATGGAGCAATGAATTAATAGGTAAAACACGTTTTGACGCAAGCAAAATTCTTCTTCCGGTTGGTATTTCATTTTACACTTTCCAAAACATCAGTTATTTAGTAGATCTTTATCGAAATCGGGTTGAACCTGTCAAAAATATTCTTGATTTTGGATTTTATACGACATTTTTTCCTCAATTGGTAGCCGGTCCGATTATCAGAGCTTCCCAATTTGTACCTCAATTATACAAAAAGTTTTCGCTCTCCAAAAAACAATTTGGCATTGCACTCTTTTGGATATTAAACGGATTATTGAAAAAAATAATTCTCAGTGATTATCTTGCAGTTAATTTTGTAGATAGAGTCTTTAATAATCCAAATCTTTTCACAGGTTTTGAAAATTTATCGGCACTATTTCTCTACTCCTTACAAGTATATGCTGACTTTTCGGGGTACACGGATATTGCGATCGGAGTAGCTATGTTGATGGGATTTTACTTACCCAAGAATTTTGACTCTCCATACAAAGCGACCAATCCCGGAAACTTTTGGAAGCGGTGGCACATTTCATTATCCAATTGGTTAAAAGATTACTTATACATTCCTTTAGGGGGAAACCGCAAAGGGACTTTTGCCGGATACTTTATTCTTACACTTATCGCCGGCATTATTGTCTTTTTATCTAACAACTTATGGGTGGGGGGAGTTATTGTATTCATTACTCTTCTATTATTATTTTCAGGAATTTTCCTTCCAAAAACCAGAAAAGCGATTAATACCAATATTAATCTCATGAACACCATGTTATTAGGAGGATTATGGCATGGAGCCAGTTGGAACTTCATGATTTGGGGGGGGCTTAATGGAGTAGGTATTTTGATATTTAAATTTTGGAGAAATTTATCAAACATTTGGAAATCCATTATTACATTATTATTAGTTGATCTCTTTATTCTGTTAAACTTCTATTTTCCAAATCCGGCATGGGTTATCGGTATTGTTTGGAGTGGGATTATCTTTTTTGGCACTCTATTGAGCACCATATACAACGCAATATTCAAGAAACATCCTCTTCCATTAATAAATCGAGGATGGTCTATTTTCCTAACTTTCATATTCATCACATTTACGCGATTATTTTTCCGTTCGGGTTCAAATCTTAACCCGGCAGAGGCCAATGCAACGGCATGGAATACTGCAAAAACAATGGTTGCACGTATCGGAAGCACTTGGGATTTTAGTAAAATCCCTGAAATTATACAGAATTACTTATTTATTTTCCTTTTATTTATAGGAGGAATGATTATTCATTGGCTTCCTGAAAAATGGAAAAAGTGGTATCGCATCAACTTTGCCATGACTCCTCTTTGGGTACAAGCCATCGTGGTCATTGCGGTTGTATTTATTGTATATCAATTTATTACTGCGGACTTACAACCGTTTATTTATTATCAGTTTTAATTAATATTATTTAAAAGCATTTTCGCTCAATCCGTCTCCTTCGATGGACAATCTATGCATATAATCGGGAACCGGATTTCCCAAATATTGATCTACATAAATCTTCGCAAGATATTGCCCTAACATAAAACCATGCCCACGCAACCCAACCAAAAGTCCTTTGCTTGGATCCACAATGTAGCGGGGTTCCGTGTAATAACCTGCCCAGAATGCTTGGAATCCGACGGAGCCAAGTTGAGGCAACCAGTCTGAAAATACTTCGGCGCAAATTTCGAGGAAATCCTGACTATTATATTTCAGATCTCTGTGTGCTTCAAGGGCATCGGTAGCAGGAGATGCACAACCAATAATTTGTCCGGTTTCTGCAAATTGTTGTCCATATACTGCCGAAAAACCTTTATAATTTCTTCTATCTATAAGCATATCGAGAGGTTGGCCATTAATTCCGAGCATAGGTAATCTTCGCGTAATAAATGCTTGATG
>CAZWCI010000034.1:13430-14692 GCA_964632815.1 uncultured Lentimicrobiaceae bacterium
GTCGCTTGCCAACATTCATTCGTAATTAAAGCAGCTTGATAAGTATTTAAATTCGAATTAAAAAAAGGAGAAATCTCTTTTGCAAAATCTTTCTTATCCACCATATAGGCATCAGACCATGCTTTTGAAGCTTCAAGTGCTTTATAAGTAGCATCATCATGAGCAAACCCAATATAGCGAGTTGGTTTAAAATTTATATTGGATTCTTTTTGTAATTCTTTAAATATTTGCAAGTTATGATGTGCAATATCTGAAATTTCCGGCACTGAAAACGCCGGTCTTCCGCCGCCGATATTTCTCCATGAAGAACCTCGTTCTGCATTTACCAAAACTGTTTTCTTTCCATTTTTAGAAAAATAATGGAAAAGAGCACTTCCCGCAATACCACCTCCGGCAACAAAAATATCACATTCTATTTTCTTCGTTGCTTTGGAATGAACATTTGTAATAAACTGTTGTGCTATTTCGCTCGGATAAAGTTCTTTCAAATTAAGTTGGCTTGACAAGGGACCTCTAGGCGTTGCCTCACCGATTACCTCAATTCCTTTCATTCGAAGCATTTGTTTAACTCGGGGGATACATCTCTTTCCTCTGCATGGTCCCATCCCGATACGCGTAGTATGTTTCAATTCATCCACAGAAATCATGGTTCTGAAACCAACTGCATTCACAATATCTTCAAGTTTGACATCATCGCAATGACAAACAAAAGCAGGATCTTCGCTATCTTCATAATCACGCATTTGAATTGGCTCGGGATAAGCACTTTTTGCGATACAACCTGTAATTAAGGTTAATGCTTCCCCTTCTATATCCAATACCTTAACTCTTAGAACATGAGTTTTATTGGGTTTTCTCATTACTTTTTCAATTAGACCGGACCCCAATTTTTCTCCTTCATTATTAACCAAATAAACCTCTGTATTCTCCTCAACGTCATACTCAACAGGAAGGAAAACCCAATTCTTCTTCAAATTATAACCAAAGATGGCCAATCCCGGACATTTAGAAATACAATCCATGCACCCGATACATTTCTCATAATCAATAACGGGTACCGTAGAGGTTGAAGATTTCGTAATAGCCCCTTGCGGACAGGAAAAAGAACACGGGTTGCATGCAAAAGCATAGAGACAATCAGCCACCACAAAACCTTGTTGGTTCATTCTTTCTAAAGACGGCTTACGAGATTCTTGCAGAATACGAATAGGGTGTTGTTGTGAATCAATATACTCTTTCGATAATGTAAGATACTCATCATA
>CAZWCI010000034.1:14702-15064 GCA_964632815.1 uncultured Lentimicrobiaceae bacterium
CTTGTTTTCCGCGAAGCACAGCACAAGTCCCCTCTCCTACTCTTACTGCATCTCCCACTCCAAAAGCATTCAAACCAAAAATAGTTTTCCCTTTGTCCAATAATTGATTATCGGGCATCAATCCGGTACAAATATTAATGATATCAATATCTTCAATAATTTTTTCCGTTCCGGGAACTGCTTTAAAATTCTTACTTTCAGCAATCACAGCACCTTTAATTCCGGTATGATTTTCGTTAGGAATAGCTTTCAATAAAACATGAGACGTATAAATCGGAATTCCGAGTCTTCGCACGCGGTTTGCTTGCACGGGAAATCCGCCTTCATGATCCATTGCTTCAATAATACCGACCACCTTTGCT
>CAZWCI010000035.1:0-14197 GCA_964632815.1 uncultured Lentimicrobiaceae bacterium
GCTCTTTTTGTGGCTTTGCGGGCACACGACTCCCGGCCGCGGACTTGGAACCGGAGACCGACGGCGTAGCCGGCACGCCCAAAAGAAAAAAATAAAGAATAAAATTATGGGCAAACAAAATCGTTGATGGAGAAATCTTCAACTATATTACCAACAAAACGATTACTATCGATGCTATGCAAACTCAAAGATAACGAAACTTTTTGCAAAATTAAATTTACCGCACTAAAAGGACAACTCAAGAGAAAATTTTAAAAGAAAACATCAATTATTCAAGATGAAGGTCGTGCCCCATTTTGATTTGTTTTACTTTAAGATATTTTTCATTATTTTCATTAGGAGGAATAATAATCGGAACTGTCTCTACAATTTCTATTCCATGTCCTAACAAACCGGCCCTTTTGGTTGGATTATTCGTAATTAAACGAATCTTAACAGCATCTAAATCGCGAAGAATTTGAGCGCCTATACCATAATCCCGTTCATCTGCTCGGAACCCGAGTTCAAGATTCGCTTCTACGGTATCTCTTCCAAGTTCTTGAAGGTGATATGCTTTTAATTTATTTACCAGTCCTATCCCCCGCCCTTCTTGATTCATATACAATACAATACCTTTTCCTTCTTTTTCCACCATTTCCATTGAACGATGTAATTGAGCCCCACAATCACATTTGCAGGAGCCAAAAATATCTCCTGTAGCACATGAAGAATGAACTCGTACTAAAACACTATCTCCCTTTTTCCATTCCCCTTTCGTTAATGCGATGTGAGTATCTTTGGTATTTAACTGAGTATAGGCGACAAGGTTAAATGTTCCCCATTCTGTCGGAAGAATAACAGATTGTTCTTTCCGTACAAGGGTTTCCGTACGGACTCGATAGGCAATCAAGTCTTGAATTGACACCATTTTGATATCAAATTTCCGAGACAACTCATAAAGTTGAGGGAGTCTAGCCATGGTCCCATCCGGATTGATAATTTCTATCAAAGCTCCCACAGGCGAACAACCGGCTAATTTAGCTAAATCAACTGCGGCTTCAGTATGTCCTGCCCGAACAAGAACTCCACCATCTTTGGCACACAAAGGACTTATATGCCCCGGTCTCCCAAGATCTTCGGGGCGAATTAAAGGATCTGACAAAGCTTTGATTGTTGCAGCACGATCATGCATGGAGACTCCTGTTGTGCATCCATGACCAAGCAAATCAACTGTAACGGTAAACGGAGTTCCATGAAGAGATGTATTCGTAGGCACCTGCATTTCTAATTTCAGCTCATTGCACCGTTCTTGAGACATTGGAGTACATAAGACTCCTCGTCCGTTGGTAAGCATAAAATTAACCTTTTCAGGAGTTATTTTTTCAGCAGCAATGATGAAATCTCCCTCATTTTCGCGGTCTTCATCATCAACAACTATTAAAAATTTGCCGGCCTGGAAATCCTCCAACGCCTCTTCAATCGTATTTAAGCGTATCTCCATTAACGTATAATATCCTCTTTAGTTCTAAGTTGAATCTGATAAACATCTCCGTATTTAGATAATATTCCCAATAACGTACATGTTGAATCGGGAACCTGAATTCCTCTAAATTTAGCATAATTGCTGGTTCTAACGATAAACTTAGTTACCGGATATCCATCAATGGAAGCAATGGTATGTTCTGTGGTCATCACATCATCCGAAAGCGGTTTTCCAAAAGACTCGGGTGCAAAAATGCAATTTTCAATTTTTACAAGACGACTTACATTGTCATCATTGGCCATGGCAGCACCTGCTTCCAATAAATAAGCATTATCAATATCTATTTCCAATACATCTAAATTATCTTCACTTGGAAGGCCGTCTGCAGAAATATAATTATCCAAATAATTGGCATTAATTTGGCCAACACCGTCTTGATAAATCCATCCCATTCGATAATAACCCAATTCCGTTCCTCCCACATTTTTTCCGTAAATATCCACACACAAACCATTACATTTAATATAAACAATTTGTCCTACTTGATATTGGGTATACAAACCGGTTCTATTAATTTCAATTTCAATAGCCCCGGTAGAATCCTGAACCACCATTGCTTTATAAAAATTCCCGCCCGCATCGGAACTTACAACCACTGCTTTTACGATAAAATCGGGAGCATTTTTACCGGCAATGGAATCCACGCCTGTTCCGTCAAAAAGATCTTTGATATCTTTAATTGTATGATTAGCTGCAGGACCTTCATATTTTGGCGTTGTAAATTCAGGTTCTTCATATTTTCTGCAAGAACTAAACCCGATGAATAGTCCGAGAATACAAAGGAAAACTATACTCTTATTTATTTTTCTCATGATTTATTAATTTGACTTTTGGGCATTAATAATTATTTTTCTCAGATAGTTAGTTGAACTTGTACCTGAATATTTAAAGGCAATCGCTTTTGCAGTTGTGGGAATATTCACGGTTTCGCTATCCCAATTGGTTCCTGTATAAGGAGTCATGGCAACAGCAGTCCAATTTGCAGCAACGATATCTGAACCGGGCGTATAAGCAGTAGTAGTATAATACATTGTTAGATCAACGCCAATACGATCAAAACTTACATCAGCACGGGTATAACCTGTAAAATTGAGTGCAGGGGAGACAAGCCAACTGTTACTTTCGGTTCCAGTGCCTTCAATCATAAAAGCAGATTGAGATGTAACAGTGGACCATGAGGCGCCTGAATTCTTGGCACTCCATCCGAACATAGATTGACTCAAATGATCCGCCAAATCATATACTTTTTCTGTCCATACAAAATCAATATCTTTAATCGAGCGAAGCACAATCTGATAAACCGGAGAGCTGTATGTTTGATAAATTGTCAATATTCCACGAACAGTACCTGTGCCGTCCGGGGTTAAAGTCTTACCAATTTCATCGTCCACGTATTTACTTGTATTTACGGTTAGATTATTACTTCCGATTCTAAGATTAATATCACGTGAAGTATAAGGTCTTGTATTTTGTGGATCTACAAAGGGAACTCCTTTTTGTACAAATTGACAATTAGGAATTTCCACCAACATATTCAAATGATCTTTCAATTCTTCTTCTGTAGTAGCACTTGTGATTACAAAGGGAGCCGGTTCTGCTTCGGGAACTCCGTCTCTAAAAATATGTTGAAATTCATATTTTGCCGGAATAGCAACAATACTTGCAACTTGTCCTATCCCCATTTGAGGTAAATTATAGTATTTTCCCAAAACCAAATCTTTACATTCGACATATACCCGTTGCCCAATTTTATAGCGGCTGAACAGAGAACTGTTATCAACCTTAATTTGAATACCACCGGTTTCATCTTGAATTACCAATGATTTATAGAAACTTCCCTTTTCATCGCTACTTACTACGATTCCTGTAATTACACTATCCGGGAGTTGACTTGCCGTATCACAATTCAGCAAATCGCGAATAGTCCATGTAGCTTCTCCTTCATAAGTTAATGGCGGGGCAACCGCTAATTCTTTGTCGCAAGAATATAGCATCAATGCAGCAACCAATATTAATATAATTTTTCTTGTGCTTTTTATTATAATATTCATACAATCTATATTTTTATAATTAATCATTCTATGTTTACAATCTTAAAGACTAGTTAAATGTGAAATTAATTCCGGCGTAGAAAGTGGTTCCGAAAGCATAATAATATTTAATAGGGAATTTATTAACATTGTTTTCTTTATAGTCAAAACGATATTGTTCCCATGCAGTTGTAACTAAATTCTTATTATTCAAAACATTCGACACACTTACATTAAATCCGATTAAATATCTTTTCACTTTCCAAGATTTACTTAAGGAAGCATCTACGGTGATTTGTCCTTTGAGTTTTGTTTGGTCTGCAATAGCATGATACAAATCAGAATTAGCATCAAGAGTTCCTCTTGCAGCGGTTGTTCTACGTTCAGGATTCATATCTACATAGATTCCATCAAAATAATTTACATTTAAATTTGCCCACCAATAATTGTGATTAAATTTAAGTCCAAGAGTTGCGGCAATTTGCGGGGTTCCTGCAACATGGAAATTTTTAAAATAAACTGTATGTGAAGCCGATACATTATCTGCGGAAAGGATGTCATATCCATTATCTGCAGTTATGGTAACATTTGGATTATTGGTATAAGTATAATCTCCGATATTTGCAGCTCCTACCACAGAGAACATCTCTCCTATTTTCACTTCAATACCAAATTCTATACCCATATATTGTTGATTGATATCAGTCATTGAATAGTTAACCAATGCTGCATAATCATCATGGTAGAAAGTTGTAAGTTTTGACATATCAAAAATATGGGTATAAAAACCCGTAAGTCTCATTTTCACTTTCGGATAAGTCATCATATAGGTCAAATCACCTGATACAACTTTTTCATTATTCAAACTATTTACATATTGGTTATGAGTTCTTGGGGAGAGGAAAACATTGGTAACGCTTGGCGCATTGCTTAAACCTGAAGCATTAAATATTAAATAGTTTCTTCCATTTATTTTATAAGTAATACCGGCTTTTAGTCCAAGATCAATAAAATTTTTAACCGCAGAATTTCCTTTTGAAGTTCCAGGGAAAAGTCCATTTCTCATAAAACCGGTTCTCCAATATTGAGTTGCACCAATTTGAGCACCTACATGGAAATCAATTACATTATAAGAAAATTTATTCATTACCCATAAATTCTGTTTATAAACATTCAATGCATAATCATATCCGTACTTGTCTCCTACTCCCAATATTGCATCTTTATTATCTAAGTCATTGTAGAGAACATCCGGATTGTCCGGAGAATCTCCTTCTGCATATTTATCAACGTCCATCCAATAAGAGCCTCCCAAAAGGTCATTAACTTGTTGATAATTTCTTTGTCTAAATCCTCTGACATCAATTCCTGCACTCAATTTTAAATGTTGCGTAAGCTGTGCCACAATATTGGATGCCCCTGCAATTTGAACATGGTCATTGACATAATCTTTAAGAATATATTGAGCTCGTTGATTGATAGCCGCATTATATTGATTTACTTTATAAATATTATCCCAATTGATTTGTCTTACATTAATATCTGTAAGCCATTCATCAGCGATCATCCCTTGAAGCAATGTATCTTCCTGATAGCTCGGTAAATAGCGATAATAATCCGGACGTGGATCTGGCACATCATACCAATCTAAAGAACTGCTTTTTGCTTTTCCAAAAGTACTTCCCAAGGTCGATATAATCGTATATTTTTTATCCATGGGTTTAAAGTAGTGAGATAAAAGAATAACGGGTTCATGAGTTTTTTTGATTCTTGCTGCTCTTACTTCTCCGTTTTGCAATCCCCAATTGGGATTGTAATAATTTGTTTCTAACAAATTATATACTTCTTGAACTGCATTTCCTTGTGTCGCACGATCTGTATAAGCCCCGAATGCTGAAAGAACAACTGAATGTTCTTCGTTGATTTTCTTTTCTCCTGATAAGAAATAGCTTATTCCATCATAGTGAGTACCATCCACATAAGATATAGCATTTCCAAAACGACCTGACAATGAAGCGGTAAATGCCCAATTATTCTTCATTAAACCAGTGGCTCCGGTTATCATCAATCTATTATTGTAACTTCTATTGGAAAGTGAATACGTTGCTCTAATTTGTTGACGGAAGGTTGAAGGACGAACCGTATAATTAGATGCTCCGCCAATACTTCCAAAAGTAAATGTAGCAGGATTATTATTAAGAATATTCTCAGGATAACGAAAAACATGATTCAGACCACCCCATTGAGAATAAGAAGCTCTACCTGTTACCAAATTTTGCATAATCAAACCATTCATACTGATTGTCTGATATTTGGAGTCCAAACCACGAGCTTTAAACCATGCAATACTGAATGTATAACCAGTATTATTGGTATAGACATCTCTCGATGAATGTAGTAGTCCCGGAATGTAGGTACTTGCTCCGGATTCCTCATCTTCAAAACCATCACCGAAGGTTTCGCCGGATAATAATTCCAATTCATTTTCTTGCAATGTAGAGTCGGGTTTTTGTGAAAACATTATCCCCCAAGAAATTACAAAGATTAAAATCAAAAATAGTTGTTTTTTCATTATATTTGTTTTTGTTCAAAATTGTGTTGCAAAAATAATAAAAAAACAATAGCTGAGTTTTGTATTCCCTATAAAAATAGAAATTTGTGGCAATGCAAGAGATTTTTTAGTACTTTTGTGAAAATATTTAACAATATATGGAAGAAGCAAAAACAATTGTTGCCATTGCTTATGATTTCGATGGCACCTTAGCTCCGGGATACATGCAAGAATACGATTTCATTCCAAATCTTAAGATTGCGAATGAAGCATTTTGGGAAGAGTCAAACCGCCAAGCAGCAGAACACGACATGGATGGGGTTTTATCTTATATGTTATTAATGATTAAAAAAGCAAAGGAGAATAATATTTCTATTAAAGAATCCGATTTTATGAAATATGGAAGTTGTATTCAATTTTTTGAGGGTGTAGAAACATTTTTCGATAGAATAAATCATTATGCAGCCACAAAAAACATTATTTTAGAACACCATATCATTTCCTCCGGTTTGAGGGAATTTGTAAAAGGCACTTCTATTGCAAAATATTTTAAAAACATCTTTGCATCCGGATTTACATACGATTCAAACGGTACTGCATGCTGGCCGGCATTGGTAGTCAACTATACGAATAAAACACAATTCTTATTTCGTATCAACAAAGGGATCAATAATGCATATGATAATTCTTTAATTAATAAAAGGATCCCTGAAGAACAAAAAGTGGTATCATTCGAACGCATGATCTATATCGGAGACGGGGAAACGGATGTTCCGGCTATGAAAATGGTTAAATTGCAGGGTGGGACCGCCATCGCCGTATACAATCCAAAAGTTAAAAAATCAAAAAATGGAGCCCAAACGCCTCGTGAAGTCTGTCGCGAATTAATTAAATTTAACCGCGCCGACTACTTAGCTCCGGCTGACTATTCAGAAAATCATGATTTAGATATTATTCTAAAAAAAGTATTGGATAAAATTTCCTCGGAAGAAGAGTTAAGCTCGATTAGAGCAGCTATTATGAAATCCTAATCTGCGATGAATTATGTTCTAAAAAAACGAATTCCCCCCCCCACTTTTGAACCTCATTCTTAATTTGCTCAAAAATATCATCGTACTCTTGCTGTGATTTTGATATGCGCATAAGAGCCACATCCATAACATGCAACGAGTGTATTTTTAATTTTGTTTCTTTTTCTCTTGTTAAATCATAAAAATAAAAAGGAACCGAAACAGATGCTCTAAAACCCACTTCATTACTCCACCCCAATGAATAATCTTCTTCTATCCCGGATTCAAGCAAAAATTGATATGTGTTAGGAAATTTAAGTCTTAAATAATGTTGTCGCGATTTTACAATCGGTTTTTCAAGAAGTTTTTCTAATTTCTTTTTTTCTTTTTCAAGAAATTCATAATTCAGATGTGATGAATAGGAAGGATGTAATCCAATGTCTGAATATTTTTTAAGATAATCAATAAGATTCTTAAAACATTTAGAATTAGGATTGACTTGTTTATCAAAAGTTCCGTAATCCCCAATCGGTATAAAATGAATTACAGATTGTTTTTGTGATAAATAATGGGTTGTTCTTTCTTGAAATAAATCATAAGGATCTTGAAAATTAGGATTTATAGCTGCAGAAAAATAGTTTCCAACCTCTTTCCATTTTCCCTGCAACATTGATTTTATAACACCACCACCCCATCGAAAGAATCCTTTTCCTTTGTAGCGATATGCTATATCCACATCACAAGTATAAACCTGATGAAATGATGGAGTATTCCATGTAAAATCAGGAAAATAGTCTCTAATTACAAAAGCCAATTCAACGGCCAGCATATTTACCAGCGGAATTCTATGAAACCCTCTTTGATAGGCGATAGATGATTCTATTTCAAATCTGTCATGAGCATCTCTTTTTGCATTTGGAAGATATTCTTCATATCTGGAAATCAAATAAAAAGAGAGTGCAAACGGATCGAACGGGAAAAACGGATTCTGCTTAACGGGGAAAAAAAGTGATAGATTTTTCCAAGGAACATGCGTTAGTTCTTGGGGAACCACCTTATTTTCAAAAAGAAGTGAATGAGCATAAAAATTAAGCCCTTCAACTGATTCTTCTTGAGAATACGCCCACTTAATTCCCTGATATTCCCGAAAGTGAGAAATTGAATCTGTTATCGAAAATTCAACTTGTAAAATATCCCCAAATAAAATTTTTGAAATATAGGTAAAACGAGATGTAATTATCGGGGTATAAATAAGCATAGAATAGTATAAAAGTTCACTCCTAATCTCAAAAGAGAATTAAGTAATGAATTACAAATACATTTTTAAGGTTTTATTTTTAAACTCTTGTCTCATACACTCTTGTCGAAGTCTTTTGAGTGCTCTTTCTTTAATTTGACGAACACGTTCACGGGAAAGATCATAACGGTCTCCTATTTCATCCAAAGTATATTCGTGCGAAGAATTAATCCCGTAAAAAAGTTTAATAATTTCTCGCTCTTTTTCCGAAAGTGTAGAAAGCACATCATTAATTTCCATTGAGAGAGATTCGTTCATCAATTGGGTATCCGTATTTTCATCATTTTCATAAATAAAAGTGTCAATAAATTTAGTATCTTCATCAGGGGCAATTGGGGAGTCTATTGATTGCGTATAGGTATTCATTTTCATAATTTCTGCAATCTTATACTCGGGAAGATCTATTGCTTCCGAAATTTCTTCAAATGTAGGCGGACGCTGCAATTCTTGTTCCAGACGAGAAATCTCTTTTTTAATTTTATTAATGGTCCCTACTTGATTCAGTGGGAGTCTCACAATTCTTGATTGGTCTGCAATTGCTTGAAGTATTGCTTGTCTAATCCACCATACTGCATAACTGATAAACTTAAATCCACGAGTTTCGTCAAAACGCTTTGCAGCTTTAATAAGTCCCACATTTCCTTCATTAATCAAATCCGGCAAGCTAATCCCTTGATTTTGATATTGTTTAGCAACAGAAACAACAAATCTCAGATTTGTTTTCGTCAATTTTTCCAAAGCAGCTTCATCGCCTTCCTTAATTCTTCTTGCCAACTCAACTTCCTCATCTGCGGTTATCATTGATTCTTTGGCAATATCTGCCAAATAACGTTCCAATGATGCCGTATCTCTATTGGTAATTGATTTTGAAATTTTTAATTGTCTCATATATTTTTTTATATTAAAAAAATGTTGAATACAGAATCGTTAACGTTTTCTAATATTCAATAAGTTAAAATGTCCTATTTTTAATTTTCTCCACTACTTTTTTTGCCACATTTGAAGGAATAGCAAATGAATATCCTGTATAATAGCCATTTCCTGAAGCGATTGCAGTATTAATTCCTATTAGTTCTCCATCAACATTTACGAGCGCCCCTCCGCTATTTCCCTGATTCACAGCAGCATCTGTTTGGATATAGGCTCCTTCTCTATTGTTGCCGAGAATATTCAAATTTCTGGCTTTAGCACTTACAATTCCTGCCGTAACAGTAGACGTTAAGTTAAATGGATTACCCACAGCCAAGACCCATTCACCAACTTTAACATCATCGGAATTAGCAAAATCCAGATAACTTAAATTTTTGGCCTTAATTTTAATCAGGGCCAAATCGGTTTCCGGATCGGTTCCCAAAATAATTCCTGTATATACAGATTGGTCATTAAGGGTAACCGTAATTTTTTCGGCTTCTGCAACGACATGGTTATTCGTAATAATATAACCATCTTCAGAAATAATAACTCCAGATCCGGTAGCAACGACAGGATAAGCAGTCGTCATTGGCATTCCGAAAAAATCAGCCAACCATTCATCACCAAAGAAAAAATCCCACATTGAATTTTTTCGCATAAATTCAGTTTTAATGTGCACAACCGCATGAACTGATTTGTCGGCTGCTTTAGTAAGATCAACATAATTGGAACGTGAAGATTGAGCCGAAACAATTGTAGTAAAAAACGCCAAAAAAGCTAGAATAATAAGGGGTTTAAAGTTAATTTCTCTCATGTTTATCAATGGTATTTTCTTTTACAAGTAATGTTAAGACAAAAGAGAAACGAAAATGTTTAATAAAAAGTATCAAAATATGAATGTTTGTATGATTTTTTTTTATATTTTTGCACCCTCAAAATAAATTAACCAAATAAAATAAATCAAAATGTACGCAATTGTAGAAATAGCAGGGCAACAATTTAAGATTGAAAAAGATCGCAAGGTCTATGTTCATCGCCTAAATGCTGAAGAAGGTTCACAAATTAAGTTGGACCGCGTAATGCTCTTAGATCAGGACGGTAAAATAAAAGTGGGCAATCCTACTGTAAAAGGGGTTGAAGTAACCGCTACCGTTTTAAATCATTTAAAAGGAGATAAAGTTCTTGTTTTCAAAAAGAAAAGAAGAAAAGGTTTTCAAAAAATGAATGGACATCGTCAATATTTGACTTCCATTAAAATTGAAGACATTGTAGTTAAGTAGTATTGATTAATCACATTTTAAAGCATAAAACATTATGGCACATAAAAAAGGGGTCGGAAGTTCGCAGAATGGGCGTGAATCCGAAAGTAAACGATTAGGTGTTAAAATATACGGCGGACAATTAGCTAAAGCAGGAAATATTATTGTACGTCAAAGAGGAACCGTACACAATCCAGGGAGAAATGTTGGAATTGGAAAAGACCACACTCTTTTTTCTCTGATTGATGGAACAGTTGAATTCAAGAAAAAAACCGGCGGCAAATCTTTTGTATCTGTATTACCGCAAGAAATTGAACAAAACTAACATTGTATTAGTAGGGTTTTCCGGTGCAGGCAAAAGCACTATAGGAAAGCAATTAGCCAATAAGCTACAATATACTTTTATTGACACAGACCGGTATTTTGAAGAAAAATACCGGTTTTCTATTTTTGATTTTTTTGAACAGATTGGAGAAGAGATGTTTCGCCAATTGGAACATCAGCTTTTAAATGATCTATTGAGTAAAAAACAATGTGTAATTGCTACAGGCGGAGGGACTCCTTGTTTTTTTGACAATATGGAACAAATCAAACGTTCTTCTATTTCTGTCTATATACAATTATCCCCGACTTCTCTTTATCATAGGTTGCAAAATTCAAAAAGAAGACGCCCATTAACAAAAAATCTAAATTCTGAGGAACTGAACCGCTATATTTTTCAGGAATTATCTAAAAGAGAAATCTTTTATAAGCAAGCAGATTTTATCATCAAAGGAGAAAATTTTGATCTCAACGAATTGATAAAGATACTTCCTATTTAGTTTTATCTTTTTCCACTACAGCCAATGCTGCTGCCCCAAGAATTGCAGCATCGTTTTCATTTAAAGCTGAAAGTAAAATATCTATTTTTCCACGATAGGAAGAGAGTAAATTTTCTTCAAAATATTTTTTCAAAGGCGAAATTAAATCCCCTGATTTAGTAGGTCCTCCCATTAAAAAAACAGCTTGTGGGGAAGAAAATGCAACCGCATTTGAAAGAGCCAATCCCAAAACATAACCGGTATAACGAAGCACTTCCATTGCCAAGGGGTCTCCATGGTCTGCAGCATCCCCTATCACTTTGCATCCAAGATTTTCAATAGGTAATTGGTAAAGGCTGCTTTCCAAATCATGTTTTTGAATCAGTTCTAGACAAGTTTGTCGAATTCCTCTTGCAGAAGCATACTCCTCAAGACAGCCATTTCTCCCACATGAGCACTTTCTTCCATTCGGAAAAACAATCGTATGTCCCAACTCTCCCGCCATTCCATCATGTCCATAAAGTACATTTCCATCAACTACAATTCCACTTCCGACTCCGGTTCCAAGGGTAATCATAATAAAGTCTTTCATCTGTCTGGCACCACCATATAACATTTCGCCGTAGGCAGCAGCATTAGCATCATTAGTAAGAACAACTTGCGTAGGAATTTCTTTTTCAATCAATGCTTTAAGCTTCACATCTCCCTCAAAAATCAGATTTGGAGCATTATGAATCTCTCCGGTAAAAAAGTTGGCATTGGGAGCTCCTACCCCAATTCCTTCAATCTCCGAGACAGAATTACAATTTAATAGATCATGTATAGAAGCCACTAAATCAGAAATAAAGAGATTTACACTAGGATAAGCTGCTGTGGAAATACGTCTTCTGTCAATACAAATACCTCTCTCATCTACCAATCCTATATCTGTATTGGTTCCCCCCATATCAACCCCGATTGCATATTTAATGACACTCATTTTATCAATTCTAAAGTCCCTATTAATTTATCGTAAACGGTTCCTTCGTCTTGCAAATATACAAAAATTGTATATTTATTCTTCGTTTCCCAGTGACTTCCTTCAATATAAGTTTCATCAATTATTTGATATTCTGATTTTAATTGCACATATTGATAATTATAAAGACCTTGTTTAAGTAGCAAAGAGGTTTCCCAAAGTCCTGTATTGGGATTAAGTTTCAATTTTGCTTCTTCTTGAATTATCCAATCGGTAAGTCCTCCAAAAACATATAAATCGCCTCCTTGAACGTTAAACTCTGTTTTAAGTGTAAAATAAACCCTCACATAATCTTCCGTATTTACGCCACTAAAATCTTCATTTTTAATATAATAATATCCTTGTAAAGTGGGATTAGATTCATAAGCTCCGTATGGTCTTGCATAATCTTCGACAACAAAAGCTACATTTTCATTTCGACGATAGCCTACGGAAACAATTCTTGAACCATTATATCGTAAACTTTTAATATCGAAAACACGAAAATCATCGCCTCCATTAAAGCTATTTTCATTTAAATCATAATCAAAACTATACTCACCGGGTTTTCCGGAACGATATTTTAATCCGATAATTGCATTATCCCATCTCCCATTTTGAACAATGTTGGCATGCAAATAACGTGAAGGATTTTTGACATTATAAGGTGCCGTATAGGCGACAAAATCAACTTCTTGTTTCGTGTGCATGACGCTCACATCACTTGCTTGTCTAACTTCGCCGCCAATCATAATCGGACGTGATTCCATAACCATAAATCGTCTGGTTAGAATGGGATTATCAGGGGTATCATCATATACATATAATATATAATTCCCTGATTTTGTGATTTGCATCAAAGAGCCGGGAAAAGTAACTTTATAATTTGTATATCCTACAATTGTATTAAAAGAGTATGAATATTCGGTTACTTCATCTTCCATAAATCCCGAAAGGTATTCCATCTGACTCAATCCATCGATTTTCCAATCGTGCGAACAATGAATAAAGGTATATTTTAAATATCGACTTTCTCCGCTCAAATCATCAAATGAAAGAATTAGTTTTTCGTCACTATTTAATGTAATTATAGGCTGAGAATAAGGAAATCCGTCCAAATACAACTCGACAGTCTTGATATCCTGCATATAGGTTTTATTCTCTGTAGAAACAGAAGAAAAGTTCTGAGCCACCAAACAGAGAGTTCCATTCATTAACCACAGGAGAGATACCAAGAATCTAATTGTATTTACGGCCATAATATCTTATTAATATATATTCTAAAAACTTGATTTAAACCTTAATCAGCTTTTTTAAGTTCAATAGGCATTCCGTATTGAACCATCAAATAAAGCTTTCCGGACTTAGTCACAAGCAACATATTATCTCCTCTTTGTACTTGTGCAACAGTATCATTTGCAAGATCAACGATGCATTTTCCCCTACTCAAATTTTGCATAACGCTATAATTTAATAAATTATCCAATTTAATGTTCGTTTGATGGGAACACATATTTAATCCGTAATAATTTATTCCATGATCAGAATAATTTATAAAAACTACAGTAGTACTGTCTTTTATTTGTTGTTCTTCATCTTGTTGGATAAGATAAAATGTATTATTGGATAAGTAATCATTAATTCCTTCTTCTGTCATTTTTAGTTCTACTTGATTTTCATGAGATTCGCTTCCAAAAGCCTGACGAACTGCTTTTTCGCCAACAAACGCAGCTGCACCTGCAAAATAGCCGAGTAATGCAATCCATGATATTTTTTTCAAATACCAAATAAAATCGATCTTTTCCATTCCCATTACAGC
>CAZWCI010000036.1:0-12173 GCA_964632815.1 uncultured Lentimicrobiaceae bacterium
TCTTGGAAAAATGAAGAAATCACGTCCGATAAAGCCACTGTTGTAATTAATCAACCGGGGAAAGGCATTGCATGGGGCGCCTTATATTGGCAGTATTTTGAAGAATCGGAAAATATCACAGAATCAGCGCAAAATCCGATATCTTTGAAAAAAATGCTTTACAAAGTAGGTTTAACAGAGAAAGGCGAAACCCTAATCCCGATAACCGAAGAACAACCGCTCAAAGTTGGGGACAAAGTGCGTGTGCGAATCGAACTGCGGTGCGACCGAGATATGGAATTTGTACACCTTAAAGATATGAGAGCCTCCGGATTTGAACCCACCAACGTCTTATCCGGCTACAAATATCAAGATGGTTTGTATTATTATGAATCAACCCGCGATGCCGCCACCAACTTCTTCTTCGACTATATCTCTAAAGGAACGTATGTCTTTGAATATACCCTCTTCGCTACATTGGCGGGAAATTATCACAACGGAATCTCGTCCGTACAATGTATGTATGCACCCGAATTTACCAGCCACAGCGCCGGAATGATTATTCGAATTACAAAATAATCATTAGACGAAGAATACATCAAAAAATTCTATTCTCCGTTTATTTGATACAAATAATTTTATTTTTAGGGCGTGCCCAAAACATTATTGTTTTCTCACTAAAATACCATCATCCCAATAGCCCTTTGTAATCAATTTTCCGGTTGCATCGTATAATTCTCCGTAGCCGGTAATGGTATTATTTGAAAACTCACCAACATATTTTCTGCCGTCTCTAAAGATCATATATCCTTTTCCCTCTTTTTTGCCATTTACTCTTTCACCAAAATACCCCCAATCATTGTTAAATCTAAACACATAACATGGATTTACTCCGTTGACTTTATCCACCTCTCCGAATGTATTCACTTTTTTAAATTTTTCCTGATACTTAAGTACTACCGGATATAAAGTTTGATAACCATGTTTATACCAATTATCAATAATGATATGGGTTGCCCGAATGTTAATCAGATAATTCAGAATGGTGTCCGGATCTCCATATTTTGGGAAACCGGAAGCTTTATGGTAACCGGAGTAGAAGTAGTAGATTTCTGGTTTTCGGCAAATTACGCGGGCACTGTCGGGTAAGTTTTTTCCGCACCATTCAACTGCATCGTAATAATTGTTTATATTGATATTGCTTATTTTTCTCCATGACTTTAGCTGTGCAATTTTTCTAGGTTCTTCCTGTGCTTTTAAATAGTCCGGAAATAAAAAGATTGCAGAAAATAGTATTACTGCCAATGACTGCACTATTATGGAATTATAATTATTGCGGGAAAACCTGAATATAAGTTTTATCGACTCAGAAATCCCATTTACAATAAGGAATATATAAAATGGAATGACACAAGTATAATATCTTTCCCCAGCATATTGTTCAGGCCAGATGATAAGAACTCCCATAGTCATCCCAATGTATAAGAATAATAATAATCCGGCTTTCTTAGTTCTGAGCAATCCAACCAACATCAGGGCAATAATTAATATACCTTTTACCCAATGAGAAGTTTCAGCCGCTTCTTTTTTATCATACGAAATCATAAAAACGGTATTGGGAATATATTTGGTTATATATGCTTGCGTATTATTTTGTGCCCGTGTTATCCAATCGTCCACAGAAGCCATTTTTCCCCCATCGGTTTTCATATAAAAGTCCCCTATATAATCACTTTGAGCTTTTCCCATCTTTTCATTTCTGTTGTCCCAAGCTGATTTTGTGATACCAAAAGTTGCCAATAGCAAAAGAAATACGATTGAAGTGCGAATAAAATAACCTCTTTGTTCATTGGAGTTGGTTATTTCTTTTTGTTTTCGATGTTTCATCCAGACAAAAAAGCCGGAGAAAGCATTATATAAACTCCACAAAATAGCACTGATAATCAAAGACAACCCCATTGTTCTGACAAAATAGATATAAGAGAAAACAAGTAATAAGAGAAGCAACAACAAATTATTGATTAATTTGCCCTTGGAAAAATCAAACAATTTTCTTTCATCAAGAATCAGTAGCAGATAAATTATTACCAGAGAACAAAACAAAAACAACATCTCGCTCATCATAATAGTCGCCCAATGCAACAGGGAAGGATGGACACAACAAAGAAGAGCAGTTATAAAAGCAATGATTCTATTCTTTGTTATTTTTTCTAAAATAATAAATAATAATAAGATCGATAAAAACAACAAGATTCCGTTCGCAGTTTTGACAGCATCAATATCATTAGGAAAAATGGTAAGTACTCCAGACACAAATAATGGATAGCCGGGAGGAAAATGAGTATGAGGAGTTTCTTTTAAAAACATAATGTTTGTAAAACCTTTTCCCTCTGAAATTGCTTTTCCAAGAGAATAATAATAGATATTATCTCCATTCATATCAAGTTTTGAATCATAATTGGCACTATAATTAATAAAAAAAGTGATGCCAATAGTCAAAATCATCAATCCCATACTTAATTTCCCGAAAAAGAATTTATTCCAAATATCCATAATTGAGAATTTGGATTTCACAGTTTTTTTGGCTTTCTTATTATTTTTCATATGATTATCAGTTAATAAATCTATATTTTACTAATGTCCATATTGCTTCTATACCATCATACCATTTTATTTTTTTTCCTTCTTCTACGGAGCGGGGATAGTAGTGTATCGGAACCTCTTTAATTTTATTTTTTGCTTTGATTGCTTTGGCAGTTACCTCCGGACAGAATTCAAAACCGACACAATTCAACTTTATTTTTTTTAAAACGTCCGCATCAAACATTTTATAACAAGTCGGTTCGTCTGTAAGATGTTGTCCATATAAGATATTGGTAACTATCGAAATCAATCGTCCTCCTATATAGAAAGGGTGATAAGAATGTTTATTTTGATGATTTAAAAAGCGAGATCCATATACCACTTTATAATCTCAGGAAATAATATATGGCAACATTAAGTTGTAGTCTTCCGGTTCATATTCCAAATCAGCATCTTGAATAATGATAATATTTCCTGTAGACAAAGCAATGGCACTTTTGATAGCTGCTCCTTTTCCTTGATTTTTTTCGTGAGAATGCAAAATAATTCTTATGTGAGGATTTTTAGCGATAAATTGTGACACTTCCGTGAGTGTATTATCGGTGGAACAATCATTCACCAATACTATTTCCAGGCCAATATGATGAATCAGTTCAACATTGGCTACTTTCTTTAATAACTGCTTAATGGTTTTTTCCTCATTATATGCAGGGATCAAAACCGAAAGAATTACACTATTTGTAGCAATCATAATGCAAAATATGCATGCAAATAAAGTATTATATTTATTTGATTTACAATATTATTAATAATATTATTTATTTTATTAAAAAAATTAAAGTAGTAATTTACATTAACACTTATGAATAGGAAAAATGTAGATTCAGGAGGTAACATTTATCCCGATAAATTGGCCATTCCACCGCGTGAGGGCGCAGGTGGAAAGCCCGCAAAGACGGGAGGCGATGTGCCGCTGCCACAAAAAAGCGACCGGAGGAAGCTCTTTTTGTGGCTTTGCGAGCACACGGCTACCGGCTGCGGACTTGGAACCGGAGACCGGCGGCGAAGCCGGCACGCCCTAATAAAAAACAAACTGCTATTGTAAAAAAAACAAGGAACCTCCATCCCATAAAGGACCATCATAAAGCTCTATAATTTGATATCCCTTGTCTTCGAGATAAGCTCTCACTATTTGCCCATCAGTGTAATGATTCAAACTACCGATTACAAAAACCATGTTTTCATGTACGCCCATACAACCGCCAATAAAACCGTTTCTATAAGGAGGCAACAAAATATCGGTTGGGGTGACCTGCAGAAAAGAGATCGCAAACGATGCCAACACCTTGGCAATTCCACCGTCTGAAGTGATGAAACTCTCATCCGGAAGCGGCAACAAAGAGCATCTTGTAAACGCTTGATTTACATGAATAAGTTGCCGATTTTCAATCTGTTGTAAAATAATTGTATCGGTACGGTTTTGGTGATGAATAAGAAATCGGGGAGTTATCACCGCATTATAAGATGCCGCATTTTCGGTATCTGCCGCAACCGGAGATTGTCCGATTTGGAAATGAATGTGATGGTTCAGTAATTTTTCGAGATAATGAGCAGGCACATTCGGCGCCACAATGAGCTTATTTTCACACGGAAAAAAGAAAATATCAGGATGTCCGGAAATGGCTTCCGAAGTAATTCCGGAAGTGATAAAAGAAATACAATCTCCGTATTTTCGGAGGTTACGGAGGGCCGCTTCCGGTAATCGGGCATCATGTATTATTACCATTATGTCGTTATTTCAATTTTATAATCCCACTCCAATAAAGATTCATCCTCTTGAAAAATCACTTTATTATATTTTTGCTGAAGCCATTTTTTATTTTTCCCATAATAGCCAACCGCACTATTCAGCTGCTTCGGGTTGATTTTCACGGTAATTTGTGTTCCGGAGCTTTGAATCTCTTGATCAAAAACGGAGCTCCAATGAGCGGTTTGCACCAACTCTTTGAAAGAAACATGAAAAGGACCCGCCACTAAATTGTGCCCTGTCAACAACCCTTCCGAGGGATGAAGTCCCATTCTTAAAATGGTAACATTATTTGCCGTAAATAAAGCCATCAACGACCGGCACCAATTGACCGCCTCTTCTAAAGTCAATGGCGTGTACTTTTTTTGCAGATACATCTCTTCCAATTCGGTATCTCGGATGACCAATGCCGGATAAATGCGGGTATAATGAGCCCCCCACTCTATAATTTTTTGGGCTGTATCTAACGATTTTTCAAAAGTATCCCCCGGAAGGCCTATCATCATTTGAAGCCCCAATTGAAAGCCTTTCTCTAAAATTAATGAGGATGCTTGTTGGACTTCTGCGGCTATATGACCACGCCCTGCCGCACGTAACACCTCATCATCAAGCGATTGTGCTCCCAATTCAATTATGGAAACACCGTAATCTTTTAGCAATTGTAAAATCTCCGAATTAATGTAATCAGGACGAGTAGATAATTGAATTCCGGAAATATCGCCTCTTTCAAGATAGGGCGACACCACTTGTAAGTAGCGTTTTTGTTCCAAAATTGACATTCCGGTAAAACTCCCGCCGAAGAAAGCGACTCTTGTAAGGGCATGCTTGGGAATGGTTTCTAAATACGACTCAACCAATGAGATAATGGCTTCGGGTTCCATCGGCTTCATCAAATCTGCAATATGATATTGATTGCAGTAAACACACCGAAACGGACACGCCTTCTCGGGAATAAATATGGGAATTGTATAATGTTGTTTCACAATTTTTTACATTCAAAAAATCAAAAAATAATCTGCGTGCAAATGTACCATTTTTAATCGTGTATTTTTTCTTAAAACATCTTGAGATTTCCTTTCAATTTTTATATATTTGAAAAAAGACTACGACATGTTCTCCTCTAACTACCCTATTCTCAAACTGTTAATTCCATACATTTTAGGTGTTTTTTTGGCCTATTTTACAGATTTAGGAAATATACCATTCTATTTTTGCTTTCCGGTTTTATTGATTTTTCTTCTTATTGCAACCATTTTTTGTCGAATTAATCGAGCAAAGATATCCGCATTGGGGTACTTTTTGCTTATAATTATTTCCATTTTGCTCGGATTTTCAATCACAAATTTCCATTTCAGCAAGCCTTTTTCCGCGGAGGAAGAGGAATATCTTTTACATCATAAACATTGGTGTGTAACCATTGTGGAAGAACCGATTGAAAAAAAACGGAGTTATAAATTGATTGTCCGTATTGAAAAGAGTTTGGAAGGTAAAAATATCGAAAATAAAGCTTTATTATATATTCAAAAAGACTCTTTATCAAAACAGCTGCACTACGGAGACCGGCTCTTGATTGCGACCTCTTTTTCATGGGTGGAGAAACAACGAAATCCGAATGCTTTTGATCAACAAAAATACCTGCGCAGAAAAGGAATTTACTTGACCGGCTATGTTGCCTCCGAAGGATGGAAAAAAATAGAAACAGCTTCTGTGAATCCCATCAAAAAAACAGCACTTAAAATACAACAAATACTTGCTACTCATTTCGCTGCATCAGGGCTTGCAGGAGAGGAATATGACATTATCACGGCAATTCTCCTTGGCGCTGATGAAACGATGGATGCTGAATTAAAATCAAAATATGCATCTGCCGGGGTGAGTCATATTTTATCCGTTTCGGGAATGCATGTCGGTATTATGTTTATGCTTGTCAACTTTATTTTGAGACCTTTGAATTACAGCCGCAAGACAAAGGTCCTTAAAGCTATTATCATTTTATTGTTCATCTGGTTTTATGCCACCGTCACAGGCTTATCTCCTTCCGTACAACGTGCCTCCGTGATGTTTTCATTTGCGACCTGCGGAACACTTCTCCAACGAAATACCAATATTTTTCACAGTTTATTTGCCTCGCTGTTTATTCTTCTTTTGGTGAGTCCTCTTTTAATATTTGAAATTGGCTTCCAATTGAGTTATTTGGCTGTATTTGGCATCGTAATTTTTCAAAAACCGATTGTCAAATTAATTAAAGTAAAGACCTTTTTGGGACGGTATTTATGGGAATTGGCTTCCGTATCTATCGCCGCACAATTAGCGACTTTTCCGATTTCGGTTTATTACTTTGGCCAATTCCCCAACTACTTTTTAATCAGCAATCTTTCTGTCATATTTCTCTCATTTCTGATTATGATAACCGGGATTGTGACGCTTTTCTTCTCGTTTTGGCCTCTCATATCCAGGGCTATCGGCTGGATTTTAACACACGAAATCAAATTAATGAACTTGATTATCAAAGGGGTAGAATCACTTCCCAGATCCGTTACAGAAGGCATCCATTACTCCATATTACAAACATTGTTGCTCTATTGCATTATCGCTTTTCTTTTTTATTTTGCATTAAAGAAAAAAAACATACATTTTATTGCCGGATTGACTTGTTTTACCCTTTTTACAATAGAGTTTGCTTTTAGAAAAATTACAAATGTGCAACGACAAGAAATTACCGTATATGCTATTCCCAAGGCAACAGCGCTTCACTTCAACGCCGGCACAAAGGGATGGCTGCTTTCGGACTCCGTATCGAACAAAAAGAATCATTATTACAAATTATACATTCAAAATCACGAACGTATAAAACAGATAAATAGCAAGATTATTCAAAGAGACAGCACTGCTATCAGAATTGACATATTTTTCAAGCACAATAATTTCATCTCTTTTAATGGAAAGACAATATACCTTCTCAATCGAAATGAACGATTATATGCCGGAAAGCAATCTATGGAAATTGATTTACTCATTATCCAAAATAATCCTTACACCTCCCCACAAGTAATTGCCAAACTCTTTCGTCCGAAAAAAGTAATTATTGATGGAAATAATTCTTCTTTTCATGAAAAAAAATGGCGTGAATGGTGTGAAGAACAAAAACTTGATTATCATTCCGTTCCCCAAAAAGGAAGCGTAATCTTGAAACTAATTCCATAAAAAAATCCGATTTCAGAACCCTTAATTTTATATTTCCATAAGGGGATGAAATCGGATTTCTCTATTAGAATAATGCGACCGGATTAAGAATAGATTTTTTGAATTACATCGCGATAACGCTCATGCACCAAATTTCGTTTTACTTTGAGTGTCGGGGTTAGGATTTCAGTCAATTGAGACCACTCATCAGGGATTAATTCAAATTTCTTCACTTGTTCGGTGTCTCCGAAAAAGGCATTATATTTGGCTACTTCTCTAGCAAATCTTTTAATTATAATCTCATTTTTTACCATCTCCTCCGGAGTTGTAAAAGTAAGATTGTGTCTTTCGCTCCAACTTTTCAAGAATACAAAATCGGGAGAGATAAGAGCAGCTGCAAATTTCTGATTTTCACCAACCACTACAATATTTTCAATAAAGGGGGATTCTGCAAACTTTTCTTCAATCATTTGGGGATTAATATATTTCCCGAATGAAGTTTTAAAAAGACTTTTCATACGTCCGGTCAGGACAAGCTGTCCTTCTTTCGTAAACTTACCCAAATCGCCTGTATGGAACCAGCCGTCTTCATCAATTACTTGCTTGGTCAATGCTTCGTCTTTATAATAGCCAAGCATCACATTGTGTCCGCGACATATTACTTCTCCGTTTTCTGCAATTTTCACTTCAACACCCGGTAAAGGAGGCCCAACTGTTCCGGCTTCTCTACCATTTTTTCCACGACAACTAACGGCAATAACGGGAGAGGTTTCCGTGAGTCCATACCCTTCAAAAACCGGCATTCCGATTGCAGAAAAGAAAGAAGCCAAACGAGGCTGAATGCTTGCTGCACCAGAAACTACAATATCAAAATTACCTCCGATATTTTTTCTAATTTTACTGAAGACCAACTTATCTGCCAACTTGTGTTTCTGATTGTACCACCAAGATCTGGCATCTTCTTGTATTTTATATTGCTGCGCCACATAAATAGCCCATCTGAATATCTTTTTTTGCAAAAATTTCATATTCTTACTCGATGCATAAACCTTATCGTAAATTTTCTCCAACATTCTGGGAACTGTAGACATCATGGTCGGATGAATTTCTTTGATATTTTCAGCAATAGTTCCTATGTTTTGAGCATAGTAAACCGACATTCCCAAATATTGATACAAAAACACCAACATTCGTTCATAAGCATGACATAATGGTAAAAAACTTAACGCAATTTTTGACCATTTGGCCGGAGTGTATTGTAAATTCATCAACTGATTGATAATATTGCTGTGCGAAAGCATTACCCCTTTAGGAGTTCCGGTTGTTCCGGAAGTATACATGATTGTGCAGCAATCGTTCGTCTTCACTTGTTCTTTTCTGCGTTGCAACTCTTCAGGATTCGGATTATCTATCCCTAATTGAATTAGTTGTTCTAAATACGGAAATTTATTACGATCAATAAAAGTATAGACATGTTTCAATGAAGGTGTTGTTGGTTTGATACTATCAATTTTATTCATCACTTCATTTCCTTCGACTATAGCCATTTGTGCTTCACAATGATTCAAGATAAAATGATAATCTGACTCACTGATAGTTGGATACACAGGCACCACAATAGCACCAACTTGCATAATTGCCATATCTAACATATTCCACTCTGGCCGATTGCTCGAAATGATAGAAACTTTATCTTTTGGTTGAATCCCTAATTTTATCAGAGCATAACTGAGATTATCTACAATTTGCCGATACTCTTGAATACTGTACTTTCTCCATTCGCCATTCTGTTTTCCTGCCAATGCGACTTGCTGATCAGGATAGTTCTCCTCATAATGAGGAAGAATATCAAATAATCTTAATACTTCCATATTTGTTTGTTTTTAGTATTTATTTTTATTCCAAAAAAATCGATGTCTATAAAAGAACCTATTTGAAGAAAATTCCGACATTAGAAAAATTAATATTCTTCAAAGAAAGTACGCTTTTAATAAGAGATATTTTATTTTTATATATAACTTATATAAATTGTGCTTCAAATTGTTTGCAAAAATGATAATTTTTACTTTATTATATAGGTAAAAGGGATAATTCGTGGAAGAAAAGGATAAAAAGTTAAAATGGGGGGCAAAATTATTTATAGTGGGGTGGAAATTTTGAAAGATGAAACTGAAAAGAGTTCTTTCCATTATTTTTTATATTTTTGCATTTCAATTAAATTGAAAAAATGAATAAAATAATACCTGAATATATAATGGAACGGAGTAATATTATCAAAATGTTGATATTTATTACTTTTTTTTCATTACTATTTATCAATGTTTATACACCTTTTGAGTATGCCGAGTGGTTTAATACCAACAACCGAACCGAGCAATTTCTCTATTCCGGTATTGCTATTATTGGAGGGGTTATCATCCTTATATTGAGCCGTATTTTAATGCATTTTGTTCATAAAAAATCCAAATTAACTATTCTACAATACTCGGCATGGTTAGTAGCTGAAATGATACTGATTGCATTTGCATATACTTGCTTTAATAAATTTATTCTGAAAGACAATCGTGAGTTTATGGACATTTTGCCTCGAGCGTTACTTTTTGTCCCAATGCTCCTCTTTATTCCTTATCTGGTATCTTATTTATATCTTACATTAAAAGATAAAGATATCATGATTCGTAATTTATTGGCAGGAAAACATTATAAAAAATCAAAAGAAGACGAATTAACAGAAGAACCTAAAGATATTGTTCATTTTAAAGATGAAAAAGGAACTTTACGACTTTTAGTAAAACTAAGTAGTCTTTTCTACATCGAGTCGGCTGATAATTATGTCAATATTTATTATTTGAATAAAAGTAAAGTTTCTCGTTTCATACTGCGTAATTCATTAAAAAATATAGAAGAATCTCTCACGGAATTTGGTCTTATTCGTTGTCACAGATCTTTTATCGTTAATATTGAAAAAGTTAAAGTACTTCGAAAAGAAAAAGAAGGTCTTTTTATAGATTTAGGACAAGAAGATATCATTGATATACCGGTTTCAAAGACATATTCGGATAAAATCATGGAATTATTCCAAATAACCGATTAATACGCTCTCAAGTACGTTAAAATATAAAAGCAGCATATGGAATCAACCCTATGCTGCTTTTTATTTCAAATTTAAAAAACAATTTATTTTAAAAGCTCTTCAATGTCTTTTTCTAAATCGCTAGGAAGTGTTTGTGATGCATACCTTTTAACCGGAATTCCGTTTTTATCAAGCAAAAATTTATTAAAATTCCAAGTTATTTTCCCGGGAAGTGCGTGTTTTAAATAGAGATAAATCGGATGCGTATTACTTCCGTTTACATCAATTTTATCAAACATAGGAAAAGTAACTCCATAATTAATTTGACAAAACTCCTGTATATCGGATGCCGAACCCGGTTCTTGTTTCATAAATTGATTACAAGGGAAACCGAGTATCACAAAATCCTTATCCTTATACTTTTTATATAACTCCTCAAGTCCGGCGTATTGGGGCGTAAACCCACATTTGCTGGCTGTATTTACAATTAAGACCACCTTCCCTTTATAGTCGCTCATAGACACCTCTTTTCCTTGTAAAGAGATTGCAGATAATTCATAAAAACTCTCTGCTACGGGGACATCTTGGGCTTTACTCTTGCCAAATAAAAATAATGTTATCATAGATATTAATATTAATTGTTTCATTGTTTATTCTAATTTATTGATTGAATAACAAATAAAGTACAAAATTGTTTATAATATTTATTCTTTTTGAGGCATATAAAATGGATTTAAAAATAAAAAAAGGCATCCACTTTGTGAACACCTTTCAGTAAAGCTCCCCCTCAAGGACTTGAACCTTGGACCCTCTGATTAACAGTCAGATGCTCTAACCAACTGAGCTAAGGAGGAGTGTTTATTTGAGGATGCAAAAATACAATTATTTTTAATATCTACAACTATTTTTTGATGTTTTTTTCTTTATTTTTAGGTAAAAAAGAGTGTTTTAAAACAATTGCACTGATATTCAAAATTTTAAATTTAATTTTTTAGAGAAAAAATATGGAAATAATCCCCATAATAGCACAATATAGAGCAAACCAAATCAATTTTGTTCTTTTAACAATCCCAATCATCAGTTTGCAGGCGGCAAAACCGGCTCCGTAGGCAGCAATAAATCCACTAATCAAGGCAATTGGAGAAATTCCTGAAGATGCAAATGAAAATTCGCCTCCTATCATTTCCAAAAAAGCTTCTCCCAAAATAGGAATGAGCACCATTAAAAAAGAGAATTGAGCCACCTCTTCTTTTTTCACGCCCAATAATAAACCGGTGGCAATGGTTGAACCAGATCTTGATAATCCGGGAAGAACAGCGAACGCTTGCGCAAGGCCTATTACAAAAGCACTGGTATAGCTAATTGTTTTTTGTTGTTTAAACTTCACAAAATGAGTCAACGCGAGTAATAAGGCCGTAACCAACAACATAACACCAACTAAACAAACGCCCTCTCCGAAAATTTTTGTTACGGCATCTTTGAAAAAAAGACCGACAACTAAAACCGGCAACATGGAAAGAAAAATTTTAAGGACATATTGTGTTTCCG
>CAZWCI010000036.1:12273-13922 GCA_964632815.1 uncultured Lentimicrobiaceae bacterium
TCAACGGCTAAGCCTGCCACAATCATGATGGGTGCAACCACCAAACGACGTGTGTCAAAAATGGCTTCACTAAACTGATTCGGATCTTCCGAACCTCCACCGGATAACAGAATGTAACCGATACCCAAAAGCAACACCCCAATGCCCATTAATATATAATTGACCTTCCTAAACAAGGGCGGCCTGGAGCTCTCTTGCTTGTTTTTATTGGAAAGATTCGGCTTTATTGGCTCTTTTTTATTTACGGAAATAACTTGTGCCATAATAGTGATGTTTATAAATATAATCTATCGCGATTGATTTTAATGTATTTGTTAACTGAAAATAGAGCAATCAACATGGTAAAAATGATACTGAACACAAAAATTCCTGCAAGAATCAAAGATAAAATATGAATATAGGTAAAATCTATAAATTCAGGGAAATACTGATTTCCTTTGTAGAGTAGAAAACCCAATAAGATAATGGCAAGAAAACCACCCCAAACCCCCTGAACAAATCCTTTCCATACAAAAGGCCTACGCACAAATCCACGAGTAGCTCCAACCAACAACATACTTCTGATATTCAATCTTTTGGCATATACATTTAATCTGATTGAATTGGCAATCAACAACATGGAAATTAATATGAAGACCAAACAGATTCCAATAATAGTTAATTGAATGGTTAAGAGGTTATTATGCACTGATTTCACAATTACATCAGGATAAACGACATCTCGCACGATTCGGTGTTCCATAATTTCCTTCGAAATCTTAGTCAAAGAGTCAGTATTACCATAATTCGGGTTCACGGAAATAATCACAGAGGCATTAATTGGATTACTTTCAATAATTTCCAGAAAATTATTTCCAACTGTTTTGATAGCTTCTTTCGTGTTTTCATCCCGCGAAGATACTCTTGAAGCGGCAATAAAAGGTTCGAGTTTCAGTTTCTGCTCAAAAGCAGTTATATCTGCCTCTTTAACATCTCCGTAAAACAAGATTTCCATTTCAAGTTTTTTGGAAAGATTTTGAATCATCTCGGATGAGAAGAAGGCAAAAAAGACCAAAGTCCCAATAAAAAACATAGCCAATGCGATACTTACCACAGATCCCAAAGCTGAAAATCTAAGTCTCGCTTTTGTTATTTTATCAATTGAATCGGGGTATTTACTCATAACACATTATTTATTGGGATTAAAGTCTTTTCATAATTATTTACAAAACTCTCACTAATTAGAATGTATATCTAGCACTTAGATTCAAAAAGTTATAATCGAATCCGATCGCATGATCATAACGATTTAAATGAAAAGCAACCCCCGGTCTGATATCAGCTTGAAGTGTAAGCGGAATTTTAGCAAATTTATATTCGGCTCCGCCAATTGCATTAATTCCTATTAAAGCATAAGAGTAAGAAGTTGCGTATAAATATGTGGCAACACCACCAAAGGAATATCCGGCACTCACACCACCACCAGCGAACCAATAAAAACCCTTTTTAATATATCCTTGATACATTAAATTTGCATTAGCTTTTGTACTCATATAGGGAAAACCTATACCAAAACCGGCATCGGCCTGAATTGCCAATTTGCTAAGAATAAAACCTTTATAAGAAAAACCATTAACAAAACCCACTACACCACCAACGCTATGTTTGTA
>CAZWCI010000037.1:0-13891 GCA_964632815.1 uncultured Lentimicrobiaceae bacterium
TTCGTTAAATTGATTGATAAAACCTTGCCAGGAATCAATTCCAATAATTTCACAGGAGGTGTTTTCTCCCAATACCATAGTTTGCCCACCTGTTCCGCAACCGATATCGACAATTTTGGACTTTTCGGTAAGTCCATCGATAAATCTTAATGCTTTCAGCGTTTCTTCGGAACTTCCGGGTCCTTGTCGTTCCGTGTTTGAAAAATATTCGTAAATAATATTCAAATCAAAATTATGAATGGACAGATTGAGAGAGGACGAATCAAGATTGCTTATTTGGTCAACTGTTTTTTTATTGGAGCATTGCTCTATTGTATGTTCTTCGTTGTTCATTTTTATTTTTTTTGTTGCATACACAAAAACAGAAGTCTGTTTTCATTAGGTTATGCAGATTTAAAACTTAAATTTATTAATTAAAAAAGTAGGCTCGAAAAGGATTCTTCGAGAATAAACAAAAATATAACCTATACAAAAAGTACAGATTATTTTAGAGCACAATATCCAAATTAAACAGTAACATCCAATTGTTTTAGAGAATGCAAAGATATAAAATAATACATTGTTGTCCGGTAAAAAATTGTCAAAAAAATATTAACACACTAAAACAATTGTCATAATATAGGGGGAGTTATTGTTTTATTAATTTCTTTAATGTAATTCCTTTATCAGTTTTTACTTTTATAAAATAAATTCCACTTAATAATTTTGTTAAATCAATAGTTGCTTGTGTATTTTTCAAATTTTTACAAATAATGATTTGTCCTTGAGTATTTATTATTTCAATACTTGCATTTTGCGTTGATGAGATTTCTATTTTGTCAGTTGCAGGATTAGGGAAAAATATTATTTCATTATTGTTTACGATTTCATTGATATCAGTAGAAAAAGAAATAATCATATCGCCCCATGAATTGGGGATTTCGGGATGACAATTTGTCGGCCAACCCCAAATTGTTGAAGGATCATAAGGATTTTGATAGTCGCCAAAAATAATACCGAACCCAATAGTCTTTTGAATAACTGATGTAATTCCTAATTTAGAAAAGGAAACTGCAAACTCAATCTGACCTTGGTTATTATTATAATCATATCCTGTTAAAGCAACGATCCATCCACTTGGGTTCCCCCAATCCCAAGTAGAACCATTTGCTTGACCTTCTAGTAAGGGAGCTCCAACAGGATAATGATATTTGTTCATTATAAAGTCATCCGCTTGAGGAAGAGCCCCTCCATTATTATTCTTATCAAACATTACTAAATCTCTATCGCCGGATAATGTATTAGGCATGTTTTGTGCAATATATAAGGTATCAGAGCCATTATGTTTTATATAAACAGTTACTGTAATTATATTCGGAGAACTCCCCACTTGGTAGGTAAATATTGTAGCATCATTCCATTCTTCCGGTGAAATAATACCATCAATTGTCGGATTTGTTCCCGGTAAAACAGTAATTGTATTCTGAGCTATTGTGTATGTTGTCCCAAAGACAACTACAATTGTCAATAAAATTAATTTTTTCATAAATTTCCCTTTTTAAAAATAATATTTGTATGTTCATTATTTTTCCCTTGTCGTTAGATAAGGGGCAATACTTTAATATTCTATGTCAAAATCTAAACTTTTAGCAGACTCGGCACATAATTTCATATCATTTGTTCCGCTCATCAAGATTCTTATCAATATTTTCTTTTAGAATTATTCTACTCGGAATCAAGTTGGAAAATTTTAAAACCTCTTTATTTTTATTAATACTTAAAGGGTTTAAATTAAAATAATATACTTTATTCTATTTTAGATATTCTGCTTTTTACTATGACAATTATGGTCCAATCCTGTTGCTTTTTAATAGGATATTTTCAATATTCCTTTTTTCAACAAGACTCCCAACGCTTGGTAATATTGGCGAACCTCGATTTTGTTATATTGCATACACCAAAAACAGAAGATTGTTTTCATTAGGGAATGCAGATTTAAAACTTAAATGTACCTTCGGGGCACTGAAGGCACAAGTTCCTGCGTGAGGTCGTAGGCGGAAAGCCCGCAAGGACGGGAGACGATGTTGCCGCTGCCGCAAAAAAGCGACCGGAGGAAGCTCTTTTTGTGGCTTTGCGAGCACACGGCTACCGGACGCGGACTTGCAGCCGGAGACCGACGGCGAAGCCGGCACGCCCAAATAAAAGATATAATCTTATTTAATTAAATTATAGAGGATACGATGGCATAAAGTCCCATTCCGAGGAGTGCACTTACGGGAATAGTTAAAATCCAAGCCCAAAGCAAGTTGACGGTCACACCCCAACGAACGGCAGATAAACGTTTGATTGCTCCTACGCCTATGATACTTCCGCTGATGACGTGGGTAGTGCTTACCGGCACTTTAAGGACTTCGGTAATGAATAAGGTGATGGCTCCGGCAGTTTGGGCGCAAAAGCCTTCGACCGGGGTTATTCTCGTGATTTTACTTCCCATAGTTTTCATAATTTTCCATCCGCCGGCCATGGTGCCTAAGGCAATGGCCGTGAAACAAGCTATTGGTACCCAATCATGAATATCGTGAATGTCGGTTAATTGAAGCCAATAGGGGACGGCATCTCCGTGTTGGGCATTGTAGGCAATAAGTGCGGCAGCAATGATTCCCATTACTTTTTGGGAGTCGTTTAAGCCGTGTCCGATACTCAAAAGTGCAGAAGAAAACAATTGAATTCGTTTAAACCATTTGTCCGCTTTGTGGGGGCGTGCTTTTCTGGCAATTTTCAGTGTGAGGGAAGAGATGAACAGTCCGGCTACCATCCCGATAAGCGGTGCGACAATAATGAAAAGGGCAATAATTCCAATTACTCCGGCATGAATGGCTTTAAATCCGGAAGCAGCAATAGCAGCGCCGGCAAATCCACCGATGAGTGTATGTGAGGAGGATGAGGGAATTCCTAACATCCAAGTTATTAAATTCCAGATGATTGCGGCAATAATTCCCGCTAAAATAATAGGTTGGGTAACGTATTCGGCTATTACTGTTTTAGAAACCGTGTCGGCAATCCCAAATTCTCCAATGATGAATTTGGCAATAAAAAAGGCGATAAAATTAAAAAATGCCGCCCATAAAACTGCTTGAAAAGGAGTTAAGACTTTTGTGGATACAACTGTCGCAACGGAGTTGGCTGCATCATGAAATCCGTTGATAAAATCGAAAATCAAAGCCAAGACAATGATAAGAATAAGTATTTCCATGTTTTTCTATGCGTATTTGACAATGATGGTTTTGATCACTTTTCCTACGGCATTAGCAGCATCGGTGGTGCGCTCCAATTCCTGCATAATCTCTTTGGTCTTGAAGAGTTCTATAGAATCGGTTTCAACTTCAAACAGGTGTTTAATATATTGTTCGTAAACTTCGTCGCCTTTACGTTCCAATAGATGTAAACGTTCGCATTGTTCCAAGGCAATGGCCGGTTTTTTGTTGACGGTCTTGAGCTCTTGCAGGGAAATATTGATAGCATTGCCACATTCTCCGATAATTTTGCATAGTTCTAACATGCTGTCCGGTATATTTTTGGGTTGAAATAAGAGGACACGTTTGGAGGCGGAGTTGATGTTGTCTAAAGTATCATCCAATCGTTCACATAACTCATGAATATCTTCACGATCGAAAGGGGTGATGAATGTACTGTTCAATTCTTCGAAAATAACACTTAACACATCATCTGCTTCTCTTTCGTATGCTTTAATTTCAAAATAGAGATCTTTCATCTCTGTTTTGTCTTTACTATTGATAAACTTGTTCAGCGTGACTGAAGCAGAATTGTTGAGTTCTCCGACATGATTGATTAATGGAAAAAACTTATTCTCTTTGGGAAGGAGAAAAGAAAAAATCGAATTTTTGTTCATATTTGTATTTGTTTAGTTATAATCACTATGAATGGGCGTTTTTCATCAGAGTTTCAATTTCTTCAATTTCTAATGGCATTTCTGTCATTAAATCGATAGGATTCTCTGCAACGACAACATCGGTTTCAATTCTCACACCAATACCTTCTTCAGCAATGTAAATTCCGGGTTCACAACTCAAGACCATTCCGGGTTGAAATGTCCAATCCCGCTGACCTACATCATGAACATCCATTCCGATAAAATGGCTGGTATTGTGCATATAATAGCGTTTAAAGAGGGGCTTTTCAGGGTTTTGGTTCAGAAGATCTTCTTGGGTGTATAATCCCAATTTGATTAAAGCTTCGTCCATTTTCTTGAAGACGAAGTCATTGATTTTATGGATGGTCATTCCCGGTTTAAAAAGGGGAATAGTTGCCTTATAGATGTCGCAAACGGCTTGATAGACCTCTTTTTGTCTTGGAGAGAATTTGCCGTTGACAGGGACTGTCCGGGTTGCATCACCTGCATAATTGGCGTATTCTGCCCCAAAGTCCATCAGGAGCAAGTCGCCATCCTGCATTATTTTATCATTTTTGATATAGTGTAAAATGCAGGTGTCGGCTCCGGAAGCGACAATCGGAGCAAAGGAGTGACCAGAGGCGCCATTGCGAATCATTTCACCGATGAGTTCTGCTTCAATTTCGTATTCGTATTTGCCCGGTTTTACCTGTTTGATTGCTTTTAGAAAAGCTTTTTGCGTAATATCGCAGGCTTTTTTCAGAGCAGTCAGTTCTTCAGCTTGCTTCACGGAACGGAGCGGGTATAGAATCGGAGCAATCCGTCTGTATTGATGGAGCGGATATTCGCATTTCAGTTTTTCGGCAAAACGAATTTCTTGAGTAGGGAAGGTTATTTTTAATCTCGGATTTTCCGGTAAATGTAGGTACACATACCGACTGCTCATCATCACATCATGCAGGACTGCTTCAAAATCTTCATTGAAGATAATTGTTTTAATGCCTGAGATGGCAGATGTTTCCTCTTTGCTCAATCGATGCCCGTACCAAACAACCATTTCCGGAGAAGGGTTCTTGATAAACAAAATTTCTCTGTAGGAGGGGTTTGGGTGCCAAGGAGCCAATATAAGAGTAGTCTCTTCCTGATCAATACCGCATAAATAGAGCAAATTTGAATTTTGTCTAAAAGGGTGGGTGGTATCTCCGGAGCGGGGATATTCATCTTCAGAAGTAAGGATGAGGATAGCGTTTTCAGGAATTTCGTTGATTACATTTTTTCGATTTCTTGTGTAAAAATCTGGGCCTAACGTTTTGTACCTCATTGGAATAATATGTGTTCAAATATGTCAATTTCCTGAAATAGGAATGGTTGCAAAGATACATTTTTTACTTTAAATATTTTATAGTTTTTAAAAAAATGAAGAAAAAATGAATTGTTTTGGAATAATAGGATTGTTATATTTAAAAAAGTTCCTATTTTTGTTTCAAAAAAGAAAAAAATGGAACAACGTGATAAACGCTACATTATTAATGTTTTTGCGAAAGAGGATTATCATTGTTTTGCTTGTTCTCCTTCCAATCCTATAGGATTACGATTACGTTTTTATGAAGAGGGGGCGTACGTGAAAACGGAATGGAAACCTGAAAAAGAGTATGAGGGGTATCCCGGTGCCATTCATGGGGGAATTCAGGCGACGTTGTTGGATGAAGTAGCTGCGTGGACAGTCTATATTAAAGCCCGGACCTCCGGTGTTACCTCCCGTTTGAATGTGAAGTATAAAAAAACATTATCGTCCAAACAGACTTTGGTGAAAGCGGAAGCTAAAATTATCGAAATTAAAAGAAATCTCTGCTTTATCGAAGCCCGCTTATTGAATGAAGAAGGGGAGGTTTGTACCGAAGCGGAAATGGTCTATTTTATGTTCCCTCATGAAGAAGCAGTGGCGAAAGGATGGTATCCTGCCCGCTATGAAGATTTTTTTGAGGAAAAAGGGAAATAAAGGAGTGCGCTTAAATGGTTTGTTTGATATTTTCCATAATCGAAGCCAGCATCTGTTTGGCTCGGAAAAGCTGAATTTTAACATTATTTACGCTGATATTCAACTCTTTTGAAATTTCTTCATAGGAGTATTCATCGAAATAACGAAGTCTAATCAAAGTTTTATACTTGGGGCGCAATTGATCAACTGCCAAGTGCATCATCTTGATTCGTTGTTTTTCAATAATTGATTCTTCCGGGGTATTCTGACTTGAAACCAAATATTCTTCATAATATTGATTGTCATAATTTTCAATATCCTCTTCCAAACAGCGAGGGGATTTGTTTTTTCTACGGAGAAAATCGATACAGTTGTTTGCAGCAATTCGGAATAACCAAGTGGAAAAAGCATAATCTCCGGTAAATTGAGCTAAATTTTTAAATGCTTTGCCGAATGCTTCAATGGTTAAATCTTCCGCATCATAAGGATTATTACATAATTTTAAGATCATGAAATAGATGGGATCGCGATAAAAACTCATTAATCGCGCATATGCTTTTTGATTTCCGTTTTGTAATGCATCAGTCACCAAAAGCAAATCACGTTGCGCTTTTTCTGAGAAATTTTCAGCTATTTCCATAATTTATCCGGATTTCTGGCCATTCTAGATGCAAAATTAATAAAAGGATTGATACAAGCAAAAAGAACATCATACAACAATATATAAGGAATGAGTTTTTTTTCTCTTAACTTGACTGCAGCAAAGCCGAAAATTAAGTATTGTGTCAAGATTCGAATAAAAAATAGACCAATGGGAAGAGCCGCTAAAAGAGTTAATTTGAGGGGCATAAGCAACATAGAAACAATAAAAAAGATGTAAAAGAGGGGAGAGAGCCATTCGTAGAGTCCCAACAAAAATTTATGTTTTTTCTGATAATACTTTCGGGTAAGATGATGATTTTTTTTGAACTTTATCCAATAAAAAAAGCTTAATTTGGAAGGAGTTTGAACAATAGTCTCTTTGCTGTACTCAATGGCACAATTAGTTTTGGTAGCTACATGATTGATAAAAAGGTCATCTTCTCCGTACAAAATATGATTGTGGGAGGTAAATCCCTTATTTTTCATAAACAGCGTTTTGGTATATGCCAAGTTTCTTCCGATTCCCATGAAGGGGATTTTTGCCAAAGCATAAGAAAAGTATTGAATTGCAGTATGGAGTGCATCAAAACGTAGCATGGAATTAAATAATCCTTTTTTCTTTTCATAAGTGGCATATCCAAGCACTATTTCTGTTTTATCTACAAAGTGTTTGGCCATATTTTGCAACCAATACGATGAATTTGGAATTGCATCCGGTTCGGTTAAAAGAATGATGTCGTTTTTAGCAGCTCTGATTCCAATAGAAATCGGGAATTTTTTTCCTTTAATATTGGTAATGGACGAGTTTAAGTCAATATATTTTAAATGGGGATAAATGGTTTTGAAATCTTCAACAAGTTGAGTTGTTTCATCATCTGAATTATCATTTACCACGATTACTTCATAATCAATATATTGTTGGGTTAATAAAATAGGAAGAGACTTCATCAAATGATGGGCATCATTTTTTGTAGCCACAATAATTGACACAGGGTCTTGTTGGTAATGTTTAATTTTCTTTGCTTTATGAAAAGCAAAACGTGAAAAAAACACGCCGTAATAACATAAATTTACTAAAACAATGATACCGAGAAAGCTGATAATAATTATGTAAAGATCCAGATGCATGTCAGTGAAAAATATTATAATCCGGTAAAGTGAGGTGCAAAATTATTTTAAAGATAATAATAAATAGTGTATTTTTGCCGAAAATTACTAACAAAATTACTAACATTAAGTATGAAATTTCAAGTTCAGAAAAGTGATCCAAAAAGTAGTGCCCGTTCGGGAGTCATTACCACGGATCACGGTCAAATTGAGACACCTATTTTTATGCCGGTTGGGACGGTCGGTTCTGTAAAGGCAGTTCATATTCGCGATATGAAGGAGGCCGTAAAGGCGCAAATTATTTTGGGAAATACATATCATCTTTATTTACGTCCCGGTACAAAAGTTCTTGAAGAGGCCGGTGGATTGCATAAGTTTAACGGGTGGGATCGTCCGATCTTAACCGATAGCGGTGGCTTTCAGGTTTTTTCATTAAGCCATAGAAGAAAAATAAAACCCGATGAAGGAGTTTGGTTCCAATCTCATATAGATGGTTCAAAACATCTATTCAGTCCTGAAGGAGTGATGGATATTCAACGCTCTATCGGAGCAGATATCATCATGGCTTTGGATGAGTGTACCCATTTTCCCTGCGATTATCGGTATGCCAAGAAGTCGATGCACATTACCCATAATTGGTTGATGCGTTGTTGCAATCATTTTGACAATACTGATCCCAAGTACGATTATACCCAAGCACTTTTCCCGATTATTCAGGGAAGCGTCTACCGTGACTTGAGAACACAGTCGGCAGAATTTGTGGCTGCGTTGGGACGGGAAGGAAATGCCATCGGAGGAATGTGTGAACCGCTCGAAATGATGTACGAAATGGTAGATATTTGTTGCCATGTACTTCCGTTGGATAAGCCACGTTATTTGATGGGGGTTGGAACTCCGGTGAATATTTTGGAATGTATTGCAATGGGAGTTGATATGTTTGATTGTGTAATGCCTACAAGAAATGGTAGAAACGGAATGATTTTCACATGGGAAGGAATGATGAATATGCGTAATGAAAAATGGAAAAATGATTTTTCTCCCATTGATGCTGAAAGTGACCTCTTTGCAGATAGAGAGTATTCACGAGCCTATTTAAGACATCTTTATGTATCAGGAGAAATTCTTGGTATGATGATTGGCAGTTTGCATAATCTTCATTTTTATCTGGACTTGGTTAAGACTGCCCGTAAAAAAATAGAAGAAGGCGTTTTTGCATCATGGAAGAATGAAATTGTACCCAAGTTGAGTCGTAAACTGTAAAAATAAATGAAACAGGGAACCATCAAAGGAATGATTTTCGCAGCCGGATTAGGAACGCGTCTGTATCCTCTCACGGCTGATCGTCCTAAAGCATTGGTTGAAATTCAAGGAGTCTCTCTTTTAGAGCGAGCCATTCAAAAATTAATTGCCGCAGGAATAAAGGATATTGTGGTTAATGTTCATCATTTCAGCGAACAGATCGTGACCTTTCTTGAAAGTCATCAATTTGATGCCCGAATATTTATTTCTGATGAATCCGAACGTTTACTTGATACTGCCGGAGGTTTGAAATATGCCGAATCTCTTTTGAAGGACGCGGAGCATATTTTGCTTTATAATGTGGATATTTTATCGGATATTGATTTGCAAAAAATGATTGATTTTCATTGTAAAGAAGATGTTTTGGCAACGCTGGCGGTTCGAGACAGAAAGACTTCCCGCTATTTTGTCTTTGATAAAACATCTATGCAGTTGTGCGGATGGCGCCATTTGGGAACCGGAGAAGAAGTAACTTCGAGACCTACAAATAATCCGATCATGCTTGGATTCAGCGGAATTCATATTGTTCATAAAACTATTTTTAACCTAATTCCTCCGGGTGAAAAAATTTCACTTACTCCTTTATATGTTTCTTGGGCATCTCAACATAAAATAAAGGGATTTGACCATACCCAGGATCAGTGGTGCGATGTAGGGAAATACGAAGATGCAATTCGAATGATGTAACTTTTTAGTTGCAGTTGTTAACGATTTACCACCCATTTCAGTGTTTTGGCGTACTCTTTGCCTCGAATATGGCAAAAATAGAGTCCTGATGGAAAAGAACTGCAATCTAAAGCAATGTGGTTAATTCCGTATGCATAAGCTGTTTCAGGAAGTTGTTCTATTGTTCTACCTGCAATATCGGTGAAATAAATACTTAAAACACTCGCTTCCGAAAGGGTAAATTGGAGTTGGATACGGTCAGTAGCAGGATTGGGGTAAAGGATTACGCCGGATAAGGCAGGGGTAAAATCTTTGATAGAATTCGGAATTTCAGTAGTGTCAATAGGTAGTGTTAATCGGGCAAAATCGAAGAGTGCCGCAAAGTTCATCCGAGACACATCTGCCAGATAAGCGAAATTACAGAATCCGGCACTGTCATTTAAGGAATGATAATAAGGAGAAAAGTGTTTTTCGCAGGTAAAAATTGCTTTATAGTCTCTTTGAGAATAAGAATAACTATCGCTATATTCATTCATTTCATTATTTGCGGAGTCGGCGATAATGGGAGTGATTCCCGTGTAATTTTCACAAAATTCAGCCATTTTTTCCGCAATATCGGTGGCATTTTCGTACCAATATAACATAAGTTCCCACGGCTCTTCATCGGGTTGATAGCCCACCATATCATTATTAAGCATTACGGTTATGATTTCGTTACTATCCTGTCTTGCTTTAGCATCATAGCCGGAACCGAATAAGCCCAACTCTTCTCCGTCGTAGCCCATAAAGTCGATGGATAATTCGGGAGAAAGTTGATGCAGGTGAATAATACGAGCCATTTCAATCATCACGGCAATTCCCGAAGCATTGTCATCCGCGCCCGGACATTGATTATAAAGCTGATAATTATTGTTGTAAGAGATGGCATCCAAATGAGCCCCAATAATAATGGTTGAGTCAGGAGCTTTACTTCCTTCAATTCGTCCTTTTACATTATATATGTAAAAAGAATAATTGCCAATCAACCAGGAATAGCCTGATTTATAAAAAGAGTCAATTTGTGCATTCTCAACGCCATAATTTTGCAGTCTCTGAACAAGATATTCAGATACTTCTTTATTGTTACGAGCTGCAAATCGGTCACCAAAAGCTTCCATTTCTCTAACTGTTTGAGCAATACTGTCGGCATTGATATATCGTGCCAAAGAATCTAAGATGGGATTGAATTGTCCAAATAGTGAAGTAGACGGTACTATGATGGTGAGAAAAAACAAATAAGTTACTATTTTTTTCATGGATATGATTGTTGATTTAATAATATTCTCTGATTGAAAATTTGATTAATAATGGTTGCAAAAGTAATTATATAAGTTAATCCATTAATCTTTTCCGATAAAAAAAAGAATAAAAAAATGTTATAATGCTGAATAGTAATAAAATAAAAAAGATGGCCTTTTTTAAAGTTAAATTAATATAATTAATAGAACTAATACTTGAATTGACAGAGTATCTAATATTTTTTTTATATTTTTGTGCACTTAAAAAAAATAAACTATTTTTTGCTAACTTATTTTAAATTAAAATTATACAAAATTCAATGAAATTAAAAACTTTTTATTTAATGCTGTTTGCTCTTTCTGTTTTTTTAACAGGCAAATCTCAATCGGAACAAACATATCGGGTTTTAGAAAATAATTATCAACGAATAAAACTATCTTATAATGCCAATCCGTTGAATTTTAATGAAGTACAGACCGACAGGGGAATGTTTACCCAAATACAAATGAAGGGTTTTGATGTAGCATCTTCTGTGGGAAATCCTGAATTGCCGGTTTTGACCAAAATGATTGAAATTCCTTTGTGTGAATCCATACAAGTGCACATTATTTCCAAAGATAGTGTGGTAGTTCCTCTGTCTGAACAAGGTGTTCGTTATCCGCTTTATCCGTCGCAACCCTCTTATTCAAAATCGGATGAAGGTCCGTTTCCGTTGATTATCAATGAAACGGTTTATGCACAAAATGCATTTTACGGCGAACCGTTGGTTAGAGCTGAATTGACAGGTATTGCTCGGAATATAAATATAGGAACAATATACTTTTCTCCTGTAAAATATAATCCGGTTACTCAAGAAATAATTGTTTATACTCAAGTGGAAGTTGAAGTAACATTTGCTCAAGCGGATATTGCAGCAACCGAACGAATGAAGCAATTGCATCGGAGTCCGTTGTTTGTCGCAGCTTCTAAGGTTATTAATCCCATCGGGCGCGAACGTGATCATCTGTTGGCTGCTCCCGTAAAATATCTTATTGTAGCTCATTCTTCATTCAGAGGACAATTGGATCAGTTCATTGCTTGGAAGAAGAGAAAAGGATTTTTGGTTGAAGTAGGATATACTGACCAAGTTGGAACGACAACTACTTCCATTGCTGCGTATATTAAATCGTTCTATACCAATGCCACAGAATTGAATCCTGCACCTTTGTACGTACTTCTTGTGGGAGATGTTGCTCAAATTCCTGCTTTTTCAGGGACTACAGATACTCATGCTTCCGACTTATATTATTTTACATGGACATCGGGAGATAACATTCCTGATTGTTATTTCGGAAGATTTTCTGCACAAAATACCGCACAATTAACCCCCCAAATTGATAAAACATTAATGTATGAACAATATACGATGAGTGATCCTACATATTTAGACGAAGCAGTTCTTATTGCGGGTGAAGATGGAGGTTCACAGGGCGATTTCGGATATACCCACGCAAATCCGGCTATGCATTATGCGGCTGATCAATATGTAAATCAGACATACGGCTACACAACTGTTAATGCTTTCTACAATCCCCATGCTTCTACTTCGACTTCTGTTATTGCGAATCTGTTGAAAAAAGGGGTTGGCTTTGCCAACTATTCCGCTCATTGTAACTCAACTTTGTGGGGAAATCCTGCATTTACTACTAACGATGTTGCTGCCATGACTAATGTGCAAAAGATGGGCTTAATGATAGGAAATTGTTGTTTGTCAAATAAGTTTGATGATGGTGAATGTTTCGGAGAATCGGTATTGAGAAAAGGGAACTATTCGGGAGCCGTCGGCTATATCGGGGGATCAAATAGTACATATTGGGATGAAGATTATTATTGGGCGGTGGGCTTACGCTCTATTGATGGCAATGGGACAGTTCCTTCTTACAACGCCAATAATTTAGGCGCATTAGACAGACTTTTCCATACCCACAGCGAATCTTTTGCAAATTGGTATACCACAAACGGTGCCATGATGATGGCCGGAAATATGGCTGTGCAAAGCTCTACTTCATCTTCATCAATGAAACTTTATTATTGGGAAATCTATCATTTAATGGGAGATCCTTCTGTAATGACTTGGCTTACCCAAGCGATGCCCATGACCGTAACGGCTAACAATACACTATTTGTTGGAACGACTTCCCTTGCGGTTCAAGCTGTTCCTTATGCTTATGTAGCACTGACGGATACCGCCCTTAATTTAGTGGTTGCAGGCTTTGCCGACGCTACAGGTGCAATTACCCTAAATTTTAATGCGCTGACTGCTCCCGGAAATTATGAACTTGTTGCTTCAGCACAAAATTATCAGACCTATTTCCAGCCGGTGAATGTAATACTTGCTGCCGGACCTTATGTGGTAGCAAATAACTTGAGTTTGAGTAACGGAAGTTTGCCCCAAGAAGGAAATGTGATTCAATGGGATGTGACATTGGAAAATATAGGCATTAACAATGCTACGAATGTGTATGCCGAATTATCAGAAAGTTCTCCGTATTTAACATTGAGTGATAATCGTGATACGCTTGCACTTCTTGCCACTGGTCAGAGTCAGCAATTGCCTCTTGCCTTTTCAGGTCAAATCGCAGCCAGAGTCCAGGATCAAACGACTATTCCATTGACCGTTACCGTTTATTACGATGTGAATCAGTCTCAGGTATACAATTTTAATCTTGTTGTCAATAGTCCTAATTTGATTAGAGTGAACTATGCAGTTTTAGAAATCTCCGGGAATGGAGATAATTATGTGGATCCTGGAGAAACTATTTCACTTGTCATTACCGATAAAAATAATGGACATGCATCAATGAGTGGCGTCGTATCACAGTTGCATACATACTACAATCAGGTTGCAATTTCAACGCCCCAACTTAATATGGGCGTTGTAGCAGCAGGCGCCAATACACAGCCTGTATATTCCATTTCAATTAATCCGTCTGTTCCTGATGGTACGCTTATTCCTTTTTATCATAGGATTTATGGCGGGAATACGCAATTGT
>CAZWCI010000038.1:0-13316 GCA_964632815.1 uncultured Lentimicrobiaceae bacterium
AAATATTATAAGACAAAAAAAGTCTGCCTAACTTTTGGTTGTTAGACAGACCCTTAATGTTATATGATACAAAACGCACGTTGAATGTTCCATGCATTATGTACTTTTCAGTTTTATTTTTGCAAGAAAGGATAACCATATTCCGTTGGAGGACATAGGGTTTCTTTAATAGCACGGGGACTTACCCAGCGATAGAGATTGAGTTCGCTACCTGCTTTGTCGTTGGTTCCGGAAGCTCTTGCTCCGCCGAAAGGTTGATTTCCTACAACAGCACCGGTCGGTTTATCGTTCAAATAGAAGTTTCCGGCTGCATAACGAAGAGCTTCGAAAGCTTCGTTCATGGCATAGCGGTCTTTGGAGAAAATAGAACCTGTCAAAGCGTAAGGTGAAGTTTGGTCGCAGAGTTTAAGAGTTTCGGCATATTTGTCGTCTTCATAAACATAAACCGTGAATACCGGTCCGAAGATTTCTTCCACCAAAGATTCGTAATTCGGGGTTTTGGCAAGGATAATCGTAGGTTCAACAAAGTAACCTTTTGATTTGTCATATTTTCCACCCAACACGATTTCAGCATCTTTCGATTTTTGGGCACGTTCGATGTAACCAGCGATATTGTCGAATGATTTTTCATCGATTACGGCATTAACAAAATTGGAGAAATCGCGTACATCACCCATTTTCACTGTTTTCATCATTTCGTTGATATGAGTCATAGTTTGATTCCACAACGATTTGGGAATATAGGCACGTGAAGCGGCAGAACATTTTTGTCCTTGATATTCGAAAGCTCCGCGCAAAATAGCCACTGCCAATTCGCGACTATCGGCACTTTTGTGTGCAAAGATAAAGTCTTTTCCGCCGGTTTCTCCGACGATTTTCGGATAGGTACGATATTGGCCTACATTTTTACCAATAGTATTCCAGAAAGCGTTAAAGGTTCCGGTACTTCCGGTGAAGTGAACGCCTGCAAAATCGGGAGAAGCAAAAACGGTGTCGCTGATCACGGCGCCGCTGCCAGGGAGGAAATTGATAACACCATCCGGTAAGCCGGCTTCTTTGAATACTTCCATCAGATAGTAATTGGAGAGAATGGCAGTAGTAGCGGGTTTCCAGATGGTCACATTTCCCATCAGGACGGGAGAGATATTTAAGTTACAAGCGATGGCCGTGAAGTTGAAGGGAGAGATGGCGTATACAAATCCTTCGAGCGGTCTGTATTCCATACGATTGATCGTAGTGTTGTCAGAAAGGGGTTGCTGACTATAGATTTTAGAAGCAAAATAGGAATTAAAGCGAAGGAAATCAATGGCTTCGCAGGCAGAGTCAATTTCAGCCTGGAATGGATTTTTCCCTTGTCCCAGCATTGTTGCTGCATTCAATTTATAGCGATATTTTTTAGCCAAGAGTTCAGCGGCTTTCATCATGATAGAGGCGCGTTCGAGCCAGGGCATTTGTTCCCATTTTTTCTTTGCTTCCATAGCGGCAGCAATCGCAGCTTTCACTTCTGCTTCTCCCACCATGTGGTAGGTAGCCAGTACATGTTGGTGTTCGGTAGGCATCACTACCTTTCCCATTTTTCCGGTTTTCACCTCTTTTCCACCAATGATAAGGGGAATTTCGATAGTTTGGTTGTACTGTCTTTCGAGCTCTTTTTGTAAAAGTTCTCTTTCAACGGACCCGGGTGCATACGCAAGAATGGGTTCATTTTTAGGTTCTTTGAATTCAAAGTTCGAATTGTTCATAATGTTTATAATTTTAATTTGTTTATGGTATCATTTCAGATAATGGTAAATTAAAAGTCTCTTCCATTTTAATTCCGTAAGCTTCAAGTCCGTCCAGAATAGGATTGTAGAGTTGTGGAATGGTGGGGCGATAGACGCCGGTTAAATTAATTTTTCCGTTGAGGATGAGTTGAACAGCCACAGAAACCGGAAGGGTTACGTTACGGGCGATAGAAGTTTCAGTAGCGGGAGAGCCGAAGTCGAGCAATTTAGATTTAATAATTTCTTGTGTACCATCAGGATAGACAGCTCTAAAGATATGGAGCATCACATTCATATCGCGTTCGTTATGTGCGAGCGGCATTTTTTGAATCATGAGTTCTGCAATCACTTCGAAGGGCGAATCTTGAGTTCGGTTCATTTTTGCTTCGGAGAAAAGTCCAAGCCACTCCATTCCACAGATGGCAGGTGCATCAACGGCCACATTTGCTTGTGCTGCCACTTTTTGTTTGATATTATGACTATCGGTTCCCAACATCATGGCCACCATATCGGCATAAGATTTTCCGGTAAAGTCAAATTTATCTTGAGTGATTAAATTGCAGGCTTTAATCGCATCCATAATTTCGCACCAATGGGGGAATCGGAGCGTCCCGCGGTACACGGTTTCAGCTTCAGGAATTCCATATATTTGAACATAGTCCATAGAGTTGCGATTGGGATAAACTTCCATTTCCCCAACTGTAGGAAAATCGAAGATAGAGAATCTGTCTTTGAAGAGATTTTCTGTCGGAATTTCAATCGTTTTGCCGTGTTTGAGATAGAGGGCACTGCTACTGCTGGCGAGCACTACTCCTTTTGGACTCCAGGAGAACTTATAACCGAAGAGATTATCGTTACATTCGGGGGCAGGCAGGGCGCCGCAGAGAGAATAGAACTCTTGCACTTTGCCACCTTTATGATGGATGTGGTCAATAACGCGCATGGCACTCATGTGGTCAATACCGGGGTCCAATCCACATTCGTTCAAAATGATTATTCCGGCCGATTTTGCGTCTGCATCGAGGGCAGCCATTTCGGGTTTCACATAAGAAGCGGTAATCATATTCTTCTTTTGACGGACTGCCGCGCGGGCGACAATCGGATGAAATACCCATGGGATAAGACTCACCGTAATATCATGCTCGGCAATCAGCCGATCTAAGGTATCGACATCCTCTACTTGCCATGCAATAGGGTTGGCATTCGGATGGTTGGAAGTTAACTTTTTGGGTTGTTCGTCGGTAACATCAGTTACCGTAAGATAATAACCTTTTTCGAGCAAATCGCGAATAATAGGTTTTGCCACGAGGCCGGCTCCTAAGATAAGTACTTTTTTCATAGTATATTGTTTACTGATATGTTCTTAGCAAGTTCTTAAGGAGATTGAAACAGATAGTATAGTTTTGTTTTCCGATCACGCAAAGTGGTTGCAAAGATACAACCTTTTATCTAATATTCCAAGAACTTTTACCAGCAAGCGAATTAAATTTCGGCCCAAAAAAGCAGAAATGAAGAGGGTCAATTAATTAGCGAAAAGAAAGAGATTTATACTTTTTGAAAGGGAGGAAATTTTAAGAACAAATAAGAAAATTGAATGAAAAAATTCGGATGAAAAGAGTTCAAAGTTATCGGTAATATAAATGAAAAGAGATGACACAAAATTGCTGCATCATCTCTTTGCGGAAAGTGAGGGATTCGAACCCCCGGAACTCCGAAGAGTTCAACAGATTTCGAGTCTGCCCCGATCGACCACTCTGGCAACTTTCCGCGGCAAAAATACAACTTTTTTCATTATTGTTACAAAAAAATATTTTCGGGATGCCGAAGAATTGAATCTGAAGGAATGGGCAGAAGAATCACAACAGAAGAATATCTAATTTTTCCTGAGGATTTTTAAAAGGTTTTTGGATTTGTCGAATGAATCCCAAAAAAAATCAATAAAATATTCACAAAATCGTGAATATTTTCATTTTTTATATTATCTTTGCAATGTAATTGAAAATGAAATGCTCGTGCTCTTTGACAAAGATTATCTCTGCAAACTCTATGAAACCGAAAGCAGCGGAGACAAGAAACATCAATTTCAACCCCAAATTATCCGCAAATACATCCGGGTAGTGGATTTGATGATAAGTGTACCTAACGTTTTATCGCTTATGAAATACCATTCGCTGCATTATGAAAAATTATCGGGCAATAAAGTTGGATTGTCTTCCGTGCGCATAAATGACCAATATCGAATTGAATTTGAAGAACGAAAAAACGAAAATGAAACGATTGCCACGATTTGCAATATTGTAGAATTGAGTAATCATTACAAATAACAACATCATGAAAATAACCATAGACAATATGAACAACCATGGAATTGCCAATAATCTCACTCCACGGACGCCAACACATCCCGGAGAAATTATCAGAGAAGAAATTGAGTACAGAGGAATCTCTCAAAAAAAGCTTTCCGAACATATGTGTATCGCTTACACCCAGTTGAATGAGCTTTTAAATGGCAAAAGGACTTTGAATACAGAGATGGCATTATTGATTGAGGCCGCCCTTGAAATCGACGCCGAACCTCTTTTGGTTATGCAAACTCGTTATGACATGATGATGGCACATCAAAATCAATCTTTTATAAAAAAATTGGAAGCAGTTCAAAAAGCTTCAACAGTGTTATAAGTACAAAATATTTCCTTTATTTTCTTGAGGGTGTGACGCCGTCGGCACCCGAACGGCAAAATCTTAGCGCCTTTGCGCCTTTGCGGTAAATTTTCTCGATTTTACAAATATGTCGGTTAAAATTACTGATTTCACCGGCAATATACGAATAAAAAAAAGACCTCATCAGGAGGTCTTTTCTGTGCGGATGAGGAGACTCGAACTCCTACGCCTCTCGGCACTAGATCCTAAGTCTAGCGCGGCTACCAATTACGCCACATCCGCTTTCGATTTAGGTTGCAAAAATACACTTTTTTTGTTTTATTCTTAAAAGATATTAAAATTTATTTCATTTAACTCGATAAGCTCTATTATTTTTACTATTTTTGCTCAATGAATCTTGATTTCATATTAATCAATACATAAATTACAACATCATGAATAACAATATTCTTAACCTTGAGCCCCGGAGTGTTTTTCACTATTTTAACGAAATCTGCAAAATCCCTCGCCCTTCGAAAAAAGAGGAAAAAATTGTAGCTTGGCTGATGGAGACAGGCAAGCAATTGGGATTAGAGACCAAACGCGATGAGATTGGCAATGTCTTGATTTCAAAACCGGCTACCAAAGGAAAAGAGTCGGTAACTCCGGTTATTTTTCAGAGCCATGTGGATATGGTTTGTGAAAAGAATAATGATACGGTATTCGATTTTGACAAAGATGCCATTCAGCCATATATTGATGGAGATTGGCTCAAAGCAAAAGGAACTACGCTCGGTGCCGACGATGGTATCGGAATGGCCATTGCATTGGCAATTTTGGCTTCGAAGGATCTTGAACACGGTCCGATTGAGTGTCTTTTTACTGTGGATGAAGAGACCGGCTTGACAGGAGCCTTTGAATTAAAACCGGGATTTATGAGAGGAAAAATGCTGTTGAATTTAGATTCTGAAGATGAAGGTGAATTTTTCATCGGTTGTGCCGGAGGGAAAGATACGGTTGCCAAGATTGAATGTGAATACGAACACGAAATTCCCGAAGAGAGCGAAGCATACACAATTACGGTAAAAGGCCTGCAAGGAGGACATTCGGGAGATGATATCAACAAGGGCCGCGGCAATGCCGTGAAGTTGCTGACTCGCATTTTATGGAATGCATATCAGGAATTTGATGTCCGTATTGCAGACATTAACGCAGGTAATCTCCGCAATGCTATTGCCCGCGAAGGAATGGCACTCGTTACGCTTCCGTCAGAGTATGCTTCTTCTTTTGAGGCTTATCTCAAGCAGATGAGCCATATCTTTAAAAATGAATTTCGCATTACAGATCCGGGCGTGGAAGTTACGTTTGAAAAAGCTGCAATGCCCAAACAAATCCTGAATGAACTTCTGGAAATTGACATCCTCAATGCGTTGTATGTATGTCCCCACGGAGTATTGGCGATGGCACAAGATATTGAAGGTTTTGTAGAAACCTCAACAAACTTGGCTTCCATTAAAATCGTGGATGATTATATTGTCATCACAACCAGTCAGCGAAGCTCGGTAGAATCGCGGAAAGAGACTGCCGTAGAAAAGGTTTCGGCTGCATTTTACATGATTGGAGCAGATGTTAAAAGCGGAGATGGTTATCCGGGATGGACTCCGAATCCCAATTCGGAAGTTCTTAAAGTATTAGTTCAGGCATATGAAAACAAGTTTCAAAAGAAACCGGCTGTCAAAGCCATTCATGCCGGCTTAGAGTGCGGACTCTTCTCCGAAAAATATCCGGATTTGGATATGGTTTCATACGGACCGACCTTACGGGGCGTACACTCACCCGATGAAAAATTAGAAATAAAAACCGTACAAATGTGCTGGGATTTGACGGTTGAATTCTTAAGAATCCTCAAATAATACGCTCTTTTTATAAATTTTATTAATAAAAAGATAATGAAACATATAACATTTACTGTTTTTATATCATTCCTATTGCTCATAGCCGGATGCGGCAACCACAACAAAAAGGACGATACTACCATAACTAAAAAGGATAGCGTTGTAACGGAACAACAAGATTCTAGCACGTTGAAAAGCGATAAAAAGTTACAAGATATTGCGCGTTTCATCTCCGGAAAAGAGGTTCAAAAGAATTCGGAATTATACGAAACCTCTCAATCTATTGTTTGGAAAGGATATGCACAAAAAAGCGAATCCCTGTGGGCTCAATTCAGAAAAAAAGCCGAGGTTTACCAGAATTGGGCTACTACAGAATTGTATCCCAACACCAAAGAGATTAAGACCTTGTTTTATCCTTTCAGCGGAGCAGATTTTCTATATGCAGACATTTTTTTTCCGAATGTTAAAGAGATCTATTTGTTCGGACTTGAAAATGTGGGAACCGTTCCAACGATTGACTCCTTGTGTGGGGATAGTCTCAGTAATTATCTTTACAACTTAAACCGATCCATTCGGGACATATTTCAGGTAAGTTTCTTTCTCACAAACAATATGAAAGAGGATTTAAACAACGAAAACATTGACGGAGTAGCTCCTTTATTATTGGTTTTCATTTCGCAATCGGGAAAAGAGGTATTGTCCATGCATTATGGAAGTAGCGATTCTGCGGGGAACTTTATAGAGATGGAGTATGCAGATCTCTCCAAGTACAAAAACAAGATGTTAAAAATCACCTATCGACAACCGGGAGAGAAGGATGTTCGACATTTATATTACATTGGCGGCACGAATGTAGTAGATTTCTCGCTACATAACAATAAGGAATTTGTAGCATTTCTGAACAGGATAGATCAGGGATATGCCACTTTTATCAAATCGGCGTCATACCTCATGCACAAGAACTATTTTTCGATAGTAAGAAACATTATTTTAACCAAATCGGCCCTGGTGATGCAGGATGATTCGGGAATTCCCTATCGATTTTTCAAACCCGAAGAGTGGAAAACACACTTGTACGGATCTTATACAGAGCCAATTCCTATGTTTAAAAGTTCGTATGAGCAAGATCTGTTTGATGCATATCAGAACGGCAATCCAAAACCTATGAATTTCCGGATGGGATATAATCGTATTTCCAACGAGCGCATTCACATTCGATTGCCGCGTTAGTACAAATCAATCCATGAATAGGAATTTCCGCAGTGATTTAGAAAGCGGAGAAAATCTTCATTGGAGATAATTAACGAAGCGGTATTGACACAAGGATGAAAACTGAGTCGTTCGGCTTGTTGTAAACTTTGATCCAGAAAAACAGTTACATGCTGTTGCAGGTCATTAATAAGACCAAAGGGAGAGACTGAGCCCGGTTCTACGCCCAAATATTTCATCAATCTTTGGGGAGAAGCAAAACTCAATTTTCCTTGTTTGAGTTGACGTTCAATTTTATGGATATCCATAATCGAATCACAATTCAAAATGACCAAATAATGGGCATTCCCTTTATGATTTCGAAAAAAGAGATTTTTACAATGTTTTGCATCATAACCGGCCCAGTACGTTTTGGCAATTTTGATAGTCGGGGCAGGAGGATGTTCAATGTATTGAAATCCTATATTTAATTCTTCTAAGCGTGCATACAGCCGGGGATCTCCATTCATTTTAAAACATTGCAGCGATAAAAACCACAGGAACCGCAATCAGCATCAGAGAAATCATGGCGATGGTAAAGATTCCCAAGAATTTCCAATAAGCTTTCATAAAATAGAACGACTCTTCAAAAAGTTGTTCTTCTTGATTTTGGATGGCTTTACGGCAGGTATTTGAAAACTTATTAAGATAGGCATAAGGAATAATCATCACCGCACCTAGCACGATGTAGAGAATACCGGTAATCATCATTCCATTCTCCCCAAAATTATTATAGGCATTGTTCAATCCACTGCTTGAAGGTAATACGCTGGAGAGTGTCGTGATAATTCCGCCGCTAAAGATCATCATTCCCATTGAAATGAAGCCTAAAACGGCCATAAATTTAGTCCAATCTGCAGTTTGTTTCAAATATTCAAGTCCTATTTCTGAAACGGTCATTTTTTGAGGTTCTTCAGACTTAGTCCAAGGAACTTCTTGGTCACAATCATTATTCATTTCCATATTATAAAATTTTATGGTTTAAAATTAGGACAAAAGTAGAAAAAATATTGACATCATTACACTAGGTTGTAAATTTCGGGGCAGAAAAAAACAAATGGGCAAATGGGAAGCGACAGGGCCTCGCGGCAGGGATAGTAGTGGATACCCCACAGGGAGCGAAGCGACCGAGGAGTAGGAACGGATAGCCCGGCGCTGCCGTCAGGCAGCGGCCGCCCAAAAAATAAAAAAAAATATTAAAATCAAAATATTAAATGACCTCCAATTTAATTTGAGTCACCTGCTCCTGTTGGCGAATCAATTCGAACAAATTATCAAAAGTCTCACGGGGACGCACCTGGACTTTAATATTGAGGCAGCAAGTCTCTTTTTGATAATCTTTAATTACCGAAATATTAAAGAGATATATAGATTCTTGCTTTAAAATACGTTTAATACTTTCAATATCGGGCATTGCGGTACTGTAATAGATCGAAAGTTGCTTTACCTCACCGGACATCGCACGACGTTTATCGATTCGTTCGAGCACAAGCAGAACAAACAATGAAAGCAGCGTCAAAATAATGGCGGGCGCATACATACCAGCCCCTACGCACATGCCCACAATAGCCATGACCCAAATTGAAGCGGCTGTCGTCAATCCGTGCACACTACCACGACTTTGAATAATAGCCCCTGCACCGAGGAACCCTATTCCCGTAAGTATTTGCGCTGCAATACGTCCCGGATCTCCATTCAAAAAATCAGGATAACTTTGAGGAATCCATATCGAAAGCAACATAGCTGCCGTAGAAGCCATACAGATGAGCGCAAAAGTACGCATTCCGGCACTCTGCCTGCGCGTTTGTCGCTCAATGCCAATTACGGAGCCCAACACAAAACTTACCAATAACTTGATTGTGGCCGAATAGGAGGTGACCTCCATACTATACAAAGCCTCGCGGAAATTATCTATCATGGTTTTCTTCGTATTAATTGATGAAACAAAAATACACAAAATACAATTTCAATAATTAAAAAAGTAATATTATCAAAAACGGTTCAAAAATTTAGAAATTTGGAAATTTATATCCATAAGTGGAAAATAAATCAAAAAAAATTACAAAAAAAAGATGTACTTTTGTTTCCAACAACAAAAAAGACTTTGAATACTTATAAAACACTAATATTTAGAATACTACACATCTCCATCTTTATTCTTTCAATCGTTAGTTTCGAAGCAATGGGACAATCTGCCGACAACAAAAAAGGAATAAAAGATGATTGGTACATTGAACCCGTATTGCGCGGCGGCAGGGTGGTTCCGAATTTTCCGGGAACCAATTTGTGGGATATTCATCTCTACGGCATGGATCTGCGAGTGGGGAAACAGACTTACGGCAAGGCAGAATGGGAACAGTGGTTCGGATATCCGGAATACGGACTAACATTGCGATATGGTCATTTCACCGACAAGCTTTTACAAGACAAATTAGCACTTTTTTGGTATATCGGCGGCAATTTTTACGAAACAAAGCGGGTGGCCTTTAAGTACCAATTCGGATCGGGCCTCTCCTATTTTTTCAATCCCTACCACCCTACTGTTAATCCGGAAAATTATTTCATCGGCAGTCATCTTAATGCCCACATAGATCTGCATTTGGCTTTGGAATTCAAGCTATCTGATCGCGTAGACCTGGCGTTACGGGGCAATTTCTCACACTCGTCGAATGGCGCCATTCGTTTTCCCAACTACGGCATCAATCCGCTGTCGGGACAGTTAGGGGTAAAATACCATTTTAATTCCCGACCGGAGCGCATTTACACCATTGACACCATTACCTCCTTTCAACCGAAAAACAGTTTTTATTTCTATGTAGCTCCCGGCTGGAAGCAATCGAAAAAGAACTTTGTTTACGGCACAGACGATAAATATTCTTGCAAGACAACTTACTTGACCACGACTTTACAATTGGGCTATTATCGGCAGTTTCACCCCAAATATCGCTATGGCGGTGGAATCGACATCATGTACAGTTCGGAATTGCGGACACACTTTCCCGTAGAACAACGAAATGAATTAAAATATATCACCTCGGCGGCGTTTGTCTCCTTTGAATTTATGTACAACCGTTTCGTACTCCACACTGCTGTCGCTGCTTACGTGCACCGGAGCGCCGATTTTTACGAATGGTACTACGAACGGGTAGGTTTTAAGATTCTGATGGGCAAAAACAAAAATCACTTTGCCGCACTTACCATAAAAGCTCATGCGGGCATGATCGACTACATTGAATGGGGGTATGGACTTCATTTTATCAATTGGCACGACAAAAAAGCGCGATCGTTGCGACGACACAAACAATAAAAAGCGATGGAAAGAAGAGGAAAAAATTGGTTTTTTTTATTTACCGCAAATTTTTTAGGAATATTCAATGACAATTTTCTAAAACACGGAATCATTTTCATTTCTATGAGTTGGTTGTTGCCGACGTGGCTGGCTCCGTCGCAAATCATTGCTGCAGTTTCGGCAGCGTTGGTAATTCCCTACCTTCTTTTTTCGCCACTTTCGGGGCGATTTGCGACTAAGTACAACAAACAATGGCTTTTCCGACTGATGAAATTTCTGGAGATTCCATTGATGGGCGTAGCCGCAGTAGCATTTTATTATCAATGGGTCTTACTTGCCATTTCCGTAGTGTTTCTGATGGGCATCTTGAGTTGTTTATACTCGCCGGCAAAATACAGTTTAATTCGAGATATCGGCGGGGAAGAGAAAGCAGCTTATGGTAGCGGGATGATTGAAGCCGTAGCCTTTTTAGGAATCTTAATCGGAACGCTATCCGCATCCTTAATTTCCGACCATTACAATTATCATCTTCTCATTGGCATCTTTCTGTCAGTTGCCGTTTTGGGCTATCTGAGTGCAAGGGGCATACGAGTTCGGGAGTTGCCCGAAGTAAAAGAAGACCCTGCGAAAATTCATTTTCTAGAATTTCTGAAAAGCAACTATCAATTTGCAAGGCAGCAACGACTCATGCAACCGGCCGTCATGGGCTATGCCATTTTTTGGGGAATGGCCGGATTATTGCAAATGAATCTGATTCTTCATGGGAAAAACGTTCTACAATGCAGCAACTCAATAGTAGGGCTTATCATGGGGGCTGCGGCGCTGGGCATCATTGCCGGTTGCACCTTCGTGGCTAAACTCGCCAAATCTAAAGTCCGCATCGACTTTGTCTACGGAGCGGCCATCGCAATGACGCTCATCATGGCTTTCATTCTGATTTTCAATCCGGGAGTAATTCTGTTTGGCATCTGCATATTTCTTTTTGCCTTTGCAGGCGGATTCTTTCAGGTTCCTTGCCTTGCCGCGATCCAACAAGCCGATATCGGACGAAAAATGGGGGACATCATGGCCTACCTCAACTTCGTCACCTTTGTGTTTGTACTCTTCACTACCCTACTCTTCTCTTTGATTAATCTTATTTTTAACGACAACAGCTTTGCCACCTTTGCCCTACTCCTGCTTATTACCTTCAGCGTGGCCATCTATATTCGCTTTTTCCTCAAAAAAGAATAAAAAAAGAGCTGAATCCGGGAAGAACTCAGCTCAATATAAGTTGTCTTGATAGAATAAACGACAATTCCGATTATTGTTTTACGATTTCCACGCGACGATTTTTGGCACGTCCTTCTTCGGTACGATTATCAGCCACCGGACGTTCTTGTCCATGCCCCACAGCACTTAACCGTTGCTGATTAATTCCTTTTGCAACCAGCGCATCTACAACCGCTTTGGCACGATTTTCGGAGAGTTTTTTGTTATTTTCGGCATTCCCCACATTATCGGTATGTCCTTCAATAGATACCTTAAGAGAAGGATTTTCTTTAAGCAATTTATATATTTCGTCAATGATTGCTTGCGACTCTGATTTAATCGTCGATTTTCCCGTATCGAACAAAATTTCCAACGCAATGAAACCATCCGAATTTAAGGCATCCAAAATTTCGGTTGCCTGTATTACTTGTTGCATCAATTCTTTTTCAACAACAGTCATATAAAACTCCGAACAAGTTCCTTCGCCGGCATCGATGCGAACCCACGTTTCTTTCTTTGCCTCCGCAATCTTCATACACAAAAAGTTATATGAATTTAACGGCTCATAAACCTTTGCAACGATCGTCCCTTTGATCTTCAGTACGGCATTTTCAAAATTCCGATAAACTTGCAATGCAGAGGGCTCCGTGGCACCTTCTTGAATCGTGTATGTATATTGATAAAATTTACCTTCGACCGTTTCAGTTTTCACGCTTTCGTCAGTACTGTTTTCCAAAGGAAAAGAATAAGCATCAAATTCGCGAAGATCACAAGCAGAAATATAAAAACCGGGCATTTTACTGAATAACGGATGGTCTTTGCATCCGTCGACATTTTCTTCCTGTGCATAGGAAAAATTCATTGTCAGCACAATACTAAATAAACAGACCATTAAATTTTTCATAATTTGACTTTATTTATAATCCTACTCTTATGGCTTTTCGGTTTCGCCCGTTTTTAGGGTGGTTATACTGCTCCACATTTTTTGAATGGCAAACTTTTTTGATTCTTTTGGCAAAATTAATCTATTTTTCTAATCTGTAACAAACAATTCTCAATTTTATCCCCCCAAAAAATAAATATGAAAAAAAATCCTTCTGCCCGACCGATACAAATCATAAGGATTTCATTATGAGTGAAAAGAAAAATATATTGAATTTTATGGAACAATAATATTCTAAATATTTCCTTAGAATAAAAAGAAAAAACAACGAATATATTAAGGATAAT
>CAZWCI010000039.1:0-11581 GCA_964632815.1 uncultured Lentimicrobiaceae bacterium
AGTGATCAAACAATAATTTGGAATAAGGGGGAAGCCATTGAGTTTCCCCCTGCGTGAGGGCGCAGGCGGAAAGCCCGCAAGGACGGAAGCCGATGTGACGCTGCCACAAAAAAGCGACCGGAGGAAGCTCTTTTTGTGGCTTTGCGGCATCATCGGCTTACGGACGCGGACTTGGAGCCGAAGACCGACGGCGAAGCCGGCACGCCCAAATACAAAAAAAATTCAGAAGGAAAAATTGGATTACACCCGGAGATCAGATTTTCATTTTCTTTTCGATCTCTTCGATATAAAGACGCATTTTCTTGTCGGTTTCCTGTAGATTATTGATGGTACGGCAAGCATGGAGCACCGTAGCATGATTTTTATCGCCACAATAGGTCCCGATGGTAGAAAGTGGCAATTTAGTATGTTTTTTGGCGAAGAACATACAGAGTTGGCGAGCCTGAACGATTTCGCGTTTTCTGGTTTTGGCGTTAATCTCATCGACAGAGATTTTGAAATAGTCGCACACAATCTTTTGGATATACTCGATAGAGATCTCTTTGGCGGTACTTTTGACATATTTATCAATCATCTCTTTGGCAAGTTCTTCGGTAATTTCTCTTCTATTGAGAGAAGCTTGGGCGAGAATTGCAATCATGGCGCCTTCGAGTTCACGGGTATTGGAAGTTACGCGAAGGGCAAGGTAATTCACCACTTCTTCGGGAAATTCGATTCCGTTGTTGGCCAATTTTTTATTCAGGATAGCGATACGAGTTTCAAGGTCCGGCACTTGCAAGTCGGCAGTTAGTCCCCATTTGAATCGTGAGAGCAATCTAGGTTCGAAACCTGAAATTTCGACAGGAGACTTATCAGCAGTAATAATAATCTGTTTTTTCTTTTGGTGGAGATGGTCAAAGATGTAGAAAAGAGCATCTTGAGTTCTTTCTTTATTTCCGGTAGCAAGGAAGTGAATATCGTCGATAATAAGGACATCGATAGACTTGTAGAAATAGACGAAATCTTCTCTGTTGTTATTCCGGACAGATTCCATAAATTGTTGATAAAAGAGGTCTGCGCTCACATAGAGGACCGTTTTATCGGGGAAATTTATTTTGGTTTGGATTCCGATGGCGTGGGCAAGGTGTGTTTTGCCAAGGCCAACGTCGGAATAGATAAAAAGCGGGTTAAAGGCAGTTTCTCCCGGGGCTTTTGCGATAGCCCAACCAGCGGAACGAGCCAAGCGATTGCAATCACCCTCTATATAATTATCAAAATTGAGAGAATTAATAAGATTAGAAGGAATTTTTTTCTTTTGGATTCCGGGAAGAATAAAAGGATCAGGAATATCTCTATTTTCGGTTTGATAGATATCGAGAGGTTGGTGAACTGCGGGGTTTCCGGAAGCGCGTTTCGGATTAGACGGAAGATTGATCGTCTTATTATCTTCTGCCCGCAACTTCTTCTCCATAATAACATTATACTTCAATTTGCCGTTTGCCCCCAACTCTTTACGAATAATTTTTTTCAATAAATTAACATAATTTTCTTCCAAAAATTCATAATATAAATGACTAGGAACTTGAATCGTAAGTGTAGCATCTTCGAGCGAAACGGGAATAATGGGAAGAAACCAAGTATTGAATGAACTTTCGTCTATATTGTCCTTAATAATATCGAGACAATTCTTCCACACTTGTTCATGCTCGCTTGATTTTCTAAATGTTTTAGTGGGCATTTATTTAATAAATTTTTTCAATGAATAAATGTTTAAAAATGAATAAATTAAAAGAGGGCAACTCCCTTTTGTTTTATTTGACAAAAATGAACAAAAAAAAGTTAAAAAAAAATGGAAAATGCTATTGACAATTATCTATTTTTATATATAGAAAAATTGGGTTTTCGGAAGAAAAAATCTTAACCCGCTAAGCATCAATCTCTTTTTTTTCTCAAAACTTCAATATACTATCAATCAGATAAATACTTATCACCTTTTTTCTATTTATTTTGCAAAAATACTAAAAATATTGATTCGTTGGAAGTTCCGTTATAAGATAAAAAGTTTGTACTTTTGTATTTTTAATTTTGATCTCTCAAATCATGAAAAAATCATATCCATTTTCAATATTTTTATTCCTCATTTTAAGCATCATAACAAGTTGCGGTCCAAATAAAATTTCCACCATTGAGGGCAGCAGCATGGGCACAATTTATTCAATAAAGTATTTGGGCGACGAAGACGAAGGTTTGAAAAGTGCTGTAGATTCACTATTGGCAGAGATTAGTTGCGAATTGTCCGTATTTGATTCCACCTCCTTAGTATCCCGAATTAATCGGAATGAAGTTGCGGAATTAAGTCCGGAATTGATATACATATATAATATAGCACAACAAATAAGCGAAAAGACAAATGGGGCTTTTGACATCACTATTGGGCCGTTGGTCAACTTATGGGGTTTTGGACCGGATGAAGATCAAAAAATTACACAAAAAAAGATTGATAGTGTAAAAAATATCGTGGGATACCAAAAAATCACGATTAAAGACGGAATATTACTCAAGAGTGATCCCCGAATTGAGCTTGATTTTAATGCCATTGCAAAAGGCTATGCAGTGGACAGAGTTGCCGATTTGCTCAAAAAGAAAGGACACCCGGATTGTATTGTAGAGATTGGTGGGGAGGTTGTTGCAAGGGGAAGCAGATACAAGAAACCCTGGCGCGTAGGTATACAGGTGCCCACAAAGGAGCAGAACGGAGAAATTGAAAGTCAATACATTTTTCCGTTGCAGGACCGCGCGGTGGCAACCAGCGGCAATTATCGGAACTATCACGAAGTAGACGGAAAGCGATTTTCACACATCATCAATCCCCACACGGGAATGGCAGAACAATCGGATTTACTCAGTGTCACAGTCATTGCCGATGATTGTACCACGGCAGATGCTTATGCCACCGCATTTATGGTTATGGGCATGGAAGCATCCAAAAAATATCTGACAAAACATCCCGAGTATGCGGCCTATTTTATATATGTAACTTCTGACGGATTGATGAGTAGTTCTAAGACTGACAATTTTCCAAATCCTGTCAAATAGGGTGACAAAATTGCATTTGGCACGGTATTTGTAAGTAAAAAAAACGCACAAAAGTGTCGAAGAGGCACCTAACAATTACATTTAATAATAATAATTATAACCTAAAAAAAAAGATTATGAAACTAAACATTAAACCATTAGCAGACAGAGTTTTAGTAGAACCTGCAGCCGCAGAACAGAAAACCGCAGGCGGTATTATCATTCCTGACACCGCGAAGGAAAAACCACAAAAAGGAACCATCGTTGCTGTCGGCCCCGGAAAGAAAGATGAGCCGATGACTGTTAAAGTTGGGGACACGGTGCTTTATGGTAAATACTCGGGCACTGAAATTTCCATTGACGGAAACAACTACTTGATGATGAAAGAAAGTGATATTTATGCCATCATCTAATCTTAATCTTATCAAATAAATAAAAACAGTTTCAAACAAAAACAATTAAAAAACAAATAACTATGGCAAAAGAAATTAAATATGACTGGGAAGCACGCGAAGGTTTAAAAAAAGGCGTGGATGCATTAGCAAATGCCGTTAAGGTAACTTTAGGACCAAAAGGCAGAAATGTAATTATAGATAAAAAATTCGGAGTTCCTCAAATTACGAAAGACGGTGTAACCGTAGCAAAAGAGATTGAATTACCGAATGCGATTGAAAATATGGGTGCACAAATGGTTAAAGAAGTTGCCTCCAAAACCAATGATCAAGCCGGTGACGGAACTACAACCGCAACCGTATTGGCACAAGCCATTTTTAATACCGGTTTAAAAAATGTTACTGCCGGTGCAAACCCTATGGATTTGAAACGCGGTATTGATTTGGCAGTTGCCGGTGTAGTGGAACATCTTAAAAAACAATCCAGTTCTATTGGAGATACCCATGAGAAAATTGAGCAGGTTGCTACAATTTCTGCCAACAATGACAACGCAGTAGGACAAATGATTGCCGAAGCAATGTCTAAAGTGAAAAAAGAGGGCGTTATTACCATTGAAGAAGCAAAAGGAACCGACACAGATGTTAAAGTGGTTGAAGGAATGCAATTTGACAGAGGATACATCTCTCCCTATTTTGTAACTAATGCAGAAAAAATGGAAGCTGTTTACGAAAATCCGTACATTTTGATTTACGACAAAAAGATAAGCAATATGAAAGAATTTTTGCCTATCTTGGAAAAAGCAGCTCAAAGTGGCCGTCCATTGCTTGTAATTTCTGAAGATGTTGAAAGCGAAGCATTAGCTACTTTGGTAGTGAACAGACTGCGTGGCGGACTCAAGATTGTAGCTGTTAAAGCTCCTGGATTCGGAGACAGAAGAAAAGAAATGTTGGAAGATATTGCCATTTTGACAGGTGGATTGGTAATTTCCGAAGAAAAAGGATTTAAGTTGGAAGAAGCTACCATTGAAATGTTAGGGACTGCTGAAAAGATCACCGTTGACAAAGAAAATACAACTATCGTAAGCGGTAAAGGAGATAAGAGCAATATCGAAGCTCGTATCGGACAAATTAAATCTCAAATTTCTAAAACCACTTCTGATTATGACCGCGAAAAATTGCAAGAACGTTTGGCAAAACTTGCTGGTGGCGTAGCCGTAATTTATGTAGGTGCTGCTTCTGAAGTAGAAATGAAAGAAAAGAAAGATCGTTTTGACGACGCATTGCATGCTACTCGTGCTGCCATCGAAGAAGGAATTATCCCCGGCGGCGGTGTTGCCTATATTCGCGCTATTGACTCTCTATCCAATCTAAAAACAGATAATGAAGATCAGAAAATCGGCGTTGACATTGTAAGAAGAGCTTTGGAAGAACCACTTCGTCAGATTGTGGAAAATGCAGGCAAAGAAGGCTCCGTAGTAGTGAATGCAGTGAAAGAAGGAAAAGGAAACTTCGGATACAATGCAAGAACCGAAACTTACGAAGATATGATTCTTGCCGGTGTAGTAGATCCTACCAAAGTAGCACGTGTAGCTATCGAAAATGCAGCTTCTATTGCAGGAATGTTGTTAACTACAGAATGCGTACTTTCTGAAATTAAAGAAGAAACTCCCGCAATGCCAATGGGCGGTGGTATGCCGGGCGGTATGCCGGGAATGTACTAATCAGTCCTGATTATTGACTTATAATTAATATCTATTGATAAATAAACAAATAAAGGAGTTGTAAATTTATGAATGCAACTCCTTTTTTAAAATACGAAATATGATTATCAAGTATTCGGAAGAGATGAATTATGCTTTAGAAGAAGCTAAAAACATTGCAGCTTTTTACAAATCCCCGTCTATCGGAATTGAGCACATTGTGACTGCGATTTTAAAATATTCCAACTTTACGACAGTACAACATCTGTTTGATGTTTTTAAAATAGATATGAATCTGTTGCGTACAAAGTTGGAAGATTTAATCTCAAGCAATGAATTCATCAAAGAGAATCAAGAGAAAGATGACCTCATGATGACGCCGCAAACCGAAAATATCCTTCGCCTCTCCTATCTCATATCAAAAGAGTTACGTTCAGAAGAAGTGGAAGCACAACATGTAATTTTGGCCATTCTTAAGGATGGTCGTAATGATGCCAATAACGTGGTAAAGATGTTGCTGAAAAGAGCGGGAATGACCTATGAAGCTGTCCTCTCCGAATTAAAAGATAATGAACCAAATAAAATGCAAGGGGAGTTATTTGCCGATTCCGGAGACGAAGAGGAGGATAATGACCGCCGTTTTGCTTATGGAAGTAAGACAAAAGCAAAATCATCAACGACTCCCATGTTGGATAATTTTGGCAAGGATTTAACGAAATATGCCGAAGAAGGAAAATTAGACCCCATCGTCGGTCGTGAAAAGGAACTGGAGCGAATTGCCCAAATTCTATCGCGTCGTAAGAAGAATAATCCCGTACTCATCGGAGAACCGGGAGTGGGTAAATCTGCCATCGCCGAAGGTCTCGCCTTGCGGATATCTCAAGGTAAAGTGTCTCGAATACTAATGAACAAACGCGTTATCAGTCTTGATATGGCCTCATTAGTCGCCGGAACTAAGTATCGCGGACAGTTTGAAGAGCGAATGAAAAGTATTTTAAATGAATTGGAAAAGAATTCCAATGTAATTTTGTTTATTGATGAATTACACACAATGGTTGGTGCCGGCGGCTCACAAGGAAGTCTGGATGCCTCCAATATGTTCAAACCTGCCTTGGCTCGGGGCGAATTACAATGCATCGGGGCAACTACACTCGACGAATATCGCCAATACATAGAAAAAGACGGAGCCCTCGAAAGACGTTTCCAAAAAATCATGATGGAACCTACAACGCCCGAAGAAACGCTGGAAATTTTAAACAATATCAAAGATAAGTACGAAGACCATCACATGGTGACCTTTTCGGATGAGGCTTTGAAAGCGTGTGTCACCTTGACCAATCGCTATATTACGGACCGTTGCCTGCCCGATAAAGCAATTGATGCAATGGACGAAGGCGGCTCCCGTGTCCACATCATGAATATTCAGGTACCGGAAACGCTTGTTGCTGTAGAGCAAAAAATTGACAATTTCCAAAAGCTCAAAACAGAAGCCATCAAAAACCAACAATTTCAAGCTGCCGCCGGCTACAGAGATGAAATTATCCAAGCAGAACGAGAACTTGAACAAATTAAAAAAAGCTGGGAAGAAGAGAGTAACCTTCAAAGACCGATCGTTTCCGAAGAGGATGTGGCCGAAGTTATCGCTATGATGACCGGCGTTCCAGTGAAGAGAATCGCTAAAAATGAGGGGGAAAAATTGCTCAAAATGGCAGAAGAACTCGAAGGGAAAGTTATTGGACAAAACGAAGCCATCGTCAAAATTTCTAAGGCAATCCGTCGGAATCGCGCCGGACTGAAAGATCCCAATAAACCCATTGGTACTTTTATTTTCCTTGGTCCTACCGGGGTCGGAAAAACCTATCTGGCCAAGATATTGGCAGAATATCTTTTTGACTCGCAAGAATCAATGATTCGTATTGATATGAGCGAATATATGGAGAAACATTCCGTTTCCCGCTTGATTGGAGCTCCTCCGGGGTATGTGGGGTACGAAGAGGGAGGACAATTAACCGAAAAGGTGCGTAGAAAACCCTACTCTATCATCTTATTGGATGAAATCGAAAAAGCACACCCTGATGTCTATAACGTATTGCTCCAGGTTTTTGAAGATGGACAGTTGACAGACGGTATCGGAAGAAAGGTGGACTTTAAAAATACCATCATCATCATGACCTCCAATGTCGGATCACGAGAACTCAAAGATTTCGGCGCAGGAGTCGGATTCAGCACCGCTGCGACACAAGCCGCTAAAGGTAAAGTTGCCCACTCTGTCCTTGAAAATGCCCTCAAGAAAAACTTTGCTCCCGAATTCCTCAATCGAATTGATGATATCGTCTTTTTCAATAATCTAGAACAAGAGGACATTATCAAAATTATCGATATTGAACTCGGAAAACTGATCAAAAGAATGGAAGCCATGGGACTGCAAGCCGAAATTTCACAAAAAACCAAAGAGTTTCTTGCAGAAAAAGGCTGGGACAGCAATTACGGTGCCCGTCCATTAAAACGCGCCATCCAAAAATATGTGGAAGATCTCCTGGCCGATGAAATATTGAAACAATCGTTCGAAAAACATCCTGAAGTATTGGTTGATTACGATGATTTGTTGGAAGAAGTAGTAATTAAACCGTTATCATGAGTTTTCGACTCTCGCGTATTGTAATCTATCTCTTGGGCATCTTAATGATGCTCGGCATCTATTTTTCTATCCAATACAATACTTATACAAAGAGTCTTTTCACGCATGGAGTGGTCGTTTATACTCCTTCCACTGAAATCGGTCCAGATGGTTTGATTCCGATGAAACTCCATTACTACGTGGACATGAAAGAGTATGAAGTGCCCGTGGAAGTTCCTTTTGAAATGGCCAATAGAGCGGTTTCGGTTCGCTACTTCCCCGAAAAACCCCACAACGGAAAAATATACGATTTTAATGAATTTTGGCTGATTAGTCTGTTTTGGCTCGTCCTCCCTTTGATGTTATGGACAGCCTTCCTTTTCACCGTGATGACTCCCTCAGGAAAAATCGCTGTTAAAATTGAAAAAAAAGGAAAAACTCCCCCACCCGACCAACCGGAAGATACTCCTTCCGAATAATATGGAAATTTGTCTATCCAACTTATTGTTGTTCGGTAAAAAATAAAAATAGAGAAAAATCAATAAAAAGTGCTTGATAATCAAGGACACTATTTTGCTTTTCAAAAAGTAAGCTCACTAATCAAAAAGAGTTAGTTCTGGCGGTCACAATACAATCTGCCACGAAGCACGCACGCAGGCCGGGCAAAAAGCAGAGGCGGCGGTGCTGTGAATGCCAATCAGTTTAGCGGTTCTTGCAAAACCGCTTGTCGTTTACATTTTCTCATACGCAAGTATGAGGAAATGCCTTGTTTTGATAGAACCGCTTAGCTGCTTGGCAGAGCGGGCGGCATTCTTTTTGCCTTGATTTTTTGGTACTTTTGTATCAAGACAAAAGTACCAAAAGAGAAATTGAGATAAACACAAAAATCCTCCTAAAAACCATCAATTCAGAATACATTCCAACTCATCCTGCAAATTTCTCATTTTGCGGGGAGTGAATTCTTTAAACATTTTCAATTCGCCCATCTGATCATAAAGCTGCTTACAAGTAACCACTCCGGCATCCATAAACATCTCTTTCTCTTTTTTGGTAAGATAACTCAACACCGTAATCGGATAAATTCGTTCACGGGAAATCAAATCTTTCAGACCGTTTCCGGGAGGATAACTCCATCCGAGCAAATTCAATTTACTACACTCGCCATAGTCAATCGCATCTTCCGAAAATCGGGTATTGGTTACCACATAACCACTAAATTCAAGACCGGAAAACTTGCGCATATCTTTTCTTTTCATGACAATATCATCCACGCGTGAACGAACATACAGAGGTACTTGCACGCCCACATGTTTCCCTTGATCGCCCGAATACTTACACTCTACGAGCTTTTGTTCCCGCTCTTTCGTAGCAATAACATCCATTTCATGTTTCACACAACGTCCTTCCACAACCACCCCTACTTCAACCGAATAACCCTGCCGTTTAAAAATCTCTCCAACCAAATGTTCAAACGGAAAGCCGGTTTCCCCAAGTTCAAGAAGTCCCTGCTTCAATCGATAATTCATGGCATTGGATTTGCTCTTTTTTTTAAGCAATCGAAAAACAATCTTATAAATTTCTTGAGTGGAAATGCCTTCATACATCCAATCCTCCACATGCAGTAAAATATCTTCAATCACTTCTGAAGCAGCGCCCGAATAAATCAATGAAGCTTTTAACTTTTCCGGATTAAATGACTCCTTCTTGCCGGATGCTTTTCTAATTGTGTATTTTTTCATGTATTCTTTCACTTTTCGTTATTTTCAAATATAAAAATTGCATTTTGTAACAATAGCAAATTAAAGAAAACAAAAATAACTTTTTTTGGCAAGGTTTGAATATTTTTTAGAATATTTTTTAGGGTGTGTCGGCTTCGCCGCCGGTCTCCGGCTACAAGTCCGCGTCCGGCAGCCGTGTGCTCGCAAAACCGCAAAAAGAGCTTCCTCCGGTCGCTTTTTTGCGGTAGCGGCACATCGGCTTCCGTCCTTGCGGGCTTTCCACCTACAACCTCACGCATGGAAAAAACAACCAACCTCGGTAAAAATTCAAAAAATTATATGAAATCCACATTAAAATAAATTATATTTGCACCATGTTTAAAATATATAATGCATCAGCAGGGTCGGGTAAAACCACCAATTTAGTTATCGAGTATCTTACTCTTTGCTTTAAAGATCTTCGTAAATACAAAAATATCTTAGCCATTACATTTACCAATAATGCAACGGCAGAGATGAAAAGTAGAATCATTCAAACTTTAGAAACATTTGCCTTTTCCGAATATTCGGAACTCAACTCTTCCCAAAAGGTTATTTTCAACAAAGTGGCGGAAAATTTACATATTTCCCCGGTTGAAATGAAAGAAAAATCGAAAAAACTACTGCAAAATATTCTTTACGACTATGCCGATTTTTCAATTAGCACCATCGATAGCTTTTTCCAACGAATTATTCGGGCCTTCGCACTTGATATCGGAATTAATCTCAACTTCAACCTCGAAATCCAATTGGATGATTTTTACGCACAAACAATTGATATACTGCTCAATCGAATATCTAAAGAAAATAAAGAACTATCAAAACGAGTTTTGGCTATTGTCGAAAACAAAATGGATGAAAAGGGAACATGGAATATTGAATACGATTTACTCAATTTTATGCCCGTTATCTACGATGAGAAATCTTATATTCCGCTAAAAGCTTTTGAAAAAATGTCTCCAGAAGAGCTACAAACCAATTGTCAAAAATTATTGGATGAACACAGATTGCTCAAAAACGAAATAAAAAAATTAACGGCAACCGGCGAGGAATATATCAAAGAAAGCGGATTGTCCGAAAATGATTTTTTGGGAAAAAGCAGAGGAATCTATTCTTGGTTTACCAGATTTTCTCAAAATATTGATAAATTACCTACATGCAGTTTTTTTGAAAATGCAATCGAAAAAGGAAGTTTTGCCAAAAATCCAAAACTACTACCCACAGAATTAAACGACAAAATCCTCCGCTTGTACGAAGAACTTGTCAATAAACATAAAGTGCATAAAACCTACGGCATCATCACAAAAAACCTCACTTCATTGATGATTATGGTTGATTTAAAGCTAATTATGGATGAGATCAAAGAGCGGGATAACTTATTCTACCTTCAAGAAGCTAATTTTGAAATTTATGATAAAATAAAAGATGAGGATGCTCCATATATCTACGAAAAGTTAGGAAATAAATATGGCTATTTCTTTATTGATGAGTTTCAGGATACTTCCGAAATGCAGTGGGCAAATATGCTGCCTCTTATTAAAAATGCACTCTCACAAAGCTATTCTCCCTACGAAAATGAAACGGGAGAAGTAATTCTTTTCGGAGATATCAAACAGGCAATCTATCGTTTCCGAAACGGAGATTCTTCATTGTTGTATAATTTGTCCAAAGAAGAAGGATACCAAGATACAATTAATCCTTTGGATACAGATGCCAACAACTTTCAATTATGTAACTTAACCCATAATTATCGGTCTGCAAAATCCATCATTGAATTTAACAATCTTTTTTTTAAGTTTCTCGCCGGAGAAGAAAAAATCGGCTTGACTTTTCTTTATGAATATTATCAGGATGTGGAACAAATTATCCCGGAAAGCAATGACGTAACGGGATTTGTTTCTATTCAATTTGACCCGAAAACTGAAGAAAATTACTTTGACACACAAACACTGCTTGCCATCGAAGATGCACAAAATCGGGGGTATCAACTCAGCGATATCGCAATTCTCTCTACCAATAATAAAATGGGAACTCATTTGGGCAGACTTCTTAATGAACATA
>CAZWCI010000039.1:11681-13083 GCA_964632815.1 uncultured Lentimicrobiaceae bacterium
CTCTCTACCAATAATAAAATGGGAACTCATTTGGGCAGACTTCTTAATGAACATAATATCCCCGTTATCTCTTCTGAATCCCTGCTCATCAGCTCTTCCGACAAAATTTCTGCGATGGTCGCAATGCTTAAATTTGTACTCAATGAAAAAGATTCAATTTCCAAACTCCTTATTTATAAATATTTACAAGACATTAATCAGCAAGAAGGAATTAATATTGAAGAAATAAATGACAATAATCTTTTTACGGAATTTTTAAATCGGCATGACATTCATCCGGAAAGAAAACGTTTAAATCGGCTTCCTATATACACCCTCGTCAAAGAAATATGCAAAATATTTTCATTTGATGCAACTGATGCGTATATAGCTGCTTTTTTAGATATTGTCTTTCAATATGAAGGTAAAAAAGGAAAGGAATTAATTCAATTTTTAGATTGGTGGGAGGAACAACAAGGAAAACTTTCTCTGAGCTCTTCGGAAGGAATTAATGCGGTCACTATTTCTACCATTCATAAAGCAAAAGGACTTGAATATCCGATAGTTATATTTCCAATCACCCAATACAAAACAACCAGCAATAACCCTGTTATCTGGCATCAGAATTTGGAAGAAAATTCACTGTTACCCTATTATTTGCTCAAAATAACCTCCGCTGCTTCTAATAGTAATTTCTCTGAATATTATAATTGGGAAAAGGCATCAAGCGATTTAGACATCGTCAATCTTTTGTATGTAGTCCACACCAGAGCCAAACACGGATTGTATATCATTACAAAAAATTTTAATGAAGGAAATTATTCAAAAGAATTAAATCTATTCATCAAAAATAATATAGACAAATTCTCTCCTGATGATGAATACAGATATTGGTTCGGAGATTATGACTTTTCTATTCAACCAAAAAAAGAAGATCTGCACACATCCATCGTTCCTTCATTAAAGCAATTATATTTTTCGGATTTCACTCCCGACTTTTTAGTTTCAAGTTCCAAAGATTTTGAAACCCCGGAACAGAAAGCCGGGATTGCGGTTCATAATTTCCTCTCGTCACTCAAGGAATTTCCGCAAACTTTAGCAGAAATAGATGCTATGGAAATTTCGACTGAATCCGACTATTCGGAAACCATCAAAAATGCACTTCGACGAATCATGAGCGATAATGAACTGCGTCCCTATTTTGCAAAAGGGTTAAAGGTTTTGAATGAAGTCACCATTGCGACGGCAGAAGGATCGTTGCGACGCCCCGACCGAATTGTCTTTCTTCCGGAAGAAGTAATGGTAATTGATTACAAAACCGGTCGTGAAAAGGAAGAATATACGAAACAGATTGATATCTATTGTTCTTTGCTCAAGGAAATGGGCTATTCCAATGTATCGGGAAAGATTATCTATCTTTAAG
>CAZWCI010000040.1:0-4508 GCA_964632815.1 uncultured Lentimicrobiaceae bacterium
AGCAGTCACCTGCGGCACAGAAGCAGCCGTCTGCAAGTTGCAAATATTCGGGAGTATGGTTTTTTGTCCCGGCAGGGACAACAGCCCGGTAGAAAAATATTACCGCAAAGGCGCTAAGACGCAAAGATTTTGCCGTCCGGACGTGAGGCGGTAGGTGGAAAGCCCGCAAAGACGGGAGGCGATGTGGACGCTGCTGCAAAAGAGCGACCGGAGGAAGCTCCTTTTGCAGCTTTGCGGCCACACGACTACCGGCTGCGGACTTGGAACCGGACGCCGGCGGCGAAGCCGACACGCCCTGATAATAAATATAATAATAATTCAAATCATCTTCCGAATGGAAGAATCAGGCAATGTTAAAGTCGCGCAATGCCTCGTTCAATGAGGTTTTTTTATTGGTACTTTCCTTCCGTTTTCCGATGATCAAGGCACAGGCAATCTGGTAAGCACCGGCGGGATAGTCTTTGGTATAACTTCCGGGAATCACCACCGAATTTTCGGGGACCATTCCTTTATACTCCGTCGGTTGCGTTTGAGTAACATCAATAATTTTAGTAGATTGAGTCAGAGAGACATTGGCGGCAATAACCGCACCCCGTTTTACATGGACGCCTTCCACGATAATCGCGCGGGAACCGATAAAGCAGTCGTCTTCGATAATCACGGGTGCCGCTTGTATCGGCTCCAAAACGCCGCCAATTCCTACGCCCCCACTGAGATGCACATGGCGTCCGATTTGAGCACAAGAACCCACCGTCGCCCAAGTATCCACCATGGTTCCACTTCCCACATAAGCCCCGATGTTGACATACGAAGGCATCATCACCACGCCGGGCTCAAGATAAGCCCCGTAGCGCGCAATCCCATGAGGCACTACCCGCACCTGCCGACGGGCAAAATCTTTTTTCAACGGAATTTTATCGTAAAACTCAAAAGGTCCTGCTTCGATGGTTTCGAGTTCCTGGATCGGGAAATAGAGAAGTACGCCCTTTTTAATCCATTGATTGACGCGCCATTCTCCGTCCACCGGTTCTGCCACACGCACTTTTCCCTCGTCCAATAAGGCAATCAACGCTCTAATGGCCGCCACCGTATCCGGATTTTTCAGTAAACTGCGATCTTCCCAAGCTTGTTCGATGATCTCTTTCATAATCTATTTATTTTGATAATATCATTTCCTCACAGGCCGACAAAATTTCTAAGACATTGACGCCTTCGAAAGAATGGCCTCCGGTCGGATAGGAAAAAAATTGTGTTTCTACGCCGAATGTCGATAAGCGGTCATAGAGCATCAGTGCCTGACTGTAGGGCACCACCGAATCGTTTTCGCAATGCGCCATAATCGTCGGACAGGAAGTTGCCTTAACGTGAAAACAGGGACTTGCCTGTCGCCAAGCATCCGGATTCTCTTGGTAGGAAGCCCCGACCAATAAGCTAATCAACGCATTCCAATCACTATATTGGGTGAACATCTCGGGCAGGTCAAAATTAGTAGGGCCACACAAAGAGATAACCCCTTTGACCACCTGTTGTGTGTCATATCCGTAGGAATAGAGCAATGCCAAATGAGCACCAGCACTCATGCCCATGAGAAAAAAAGAGTTGGCGGAAACATGCCACTCCGGTTGGTGGGCAGCCACCTGAGCCAACACCGCATCAATATCCTCCATCTGTGCCGGCAGAGAATTTTCCGGCAACAATCGATAATTGATGCAAATAGCGGCCACTCCATACGTTTGTGCGAAGAAATTGCCCATAATGGACATATCCGATTTATCTCCCGATGACCAGGATCCTCCGTGAATCATCACCACAACCGGGGTCGCTGCATTGCGACGGGCCGGCAGAAAGATATCCATCATATTACGCTGATGTTCGCCGTAACGCACATCATAAAGAGTTGCTGCCGGCAGATTACTCGGTTCGGGAGTTCTCACTTCAACCTGAATTAATTCATTTTCTTTCTCACACCCTGCAAAAAGCAGAGCGGCAAGACAACAACAAACCCCCCAATAAAGCAATTTTCTGTACAACATAGGCATTAGGTTCTATTTTTGGTCAAGAGATGGAAAAGTTGTTCCAAATCATGTTGCTCCGAAGCATCATGTTTCTGTTTAATCCCCATCTCCGTGGCAATTTTCATCACATCTTCAATTTTGCGGTCAAGCACAATTTTACCCGTATTGATAATAATCACACGGTCACACATCGCCTCCACTTCTTGCATGATGTGGGTGGAGAGCAGGACGGTTTTTGTCTTTCCGCATTTCTTAATTAGTTCACGAATTTCCACCAATTGGTTGGGGTCGAGGCCGGTAGTCGGTTCATCCAAAATAAGAACTTCCGGATTATGGATAAGAGCTTGCGCCAGTCCAACACGTTGCTTATAACCGCGAGACAGCGCCCCGATTTTTTTATGTTGTTCTATTTGAAGGCGTGTCATCTCAATAACTTCATCCACACTTTTCTTTTTATCTTTCAGTTGATGAATTCCAGCGATAAATTCCAAAAATTCACGAACATACATATCGGGATAAAAGGGATTGCTTTCGGAGAGATACCCTATTTTCTTTCTCAATTCGAGGGAATCGTTACGTATATCAAACCCGCAAACGGATACATCCCCGGAGGAAGGCGGAAGAAAACAGGTAATAATCTTCATCATGGTAGATTTTCCGGCACCATTTGGACCAAGGAACCCAACTATTTCACCTTTTTTTACTTCAAAACTCACTTGGTCGAGTGCATGTTGTTTTCCGTAAAGTTTAGAGACATTTTTTACAATAATTGACATAGATAGTTATTTTAATCTAATTCTTTAAGTATAATGAATTAACGATGATCGTACATCTTTTTATAATACTCCTGATAGCTGCCGGATGTAACATTTTCGAGCCATTTTTCGTTGGCGAGGTACCAATCGACAGTTTTCTCAAAGCCTTCCGTAAATTTCATATGAGGTTCCCAGCGCAAATCATCTTTTAATTTGGAAGCATCAATGGCATAGCGCAAGTCATGGCCGGCACGATCGGTCACGTAGGTAATTAAAGAGAGGGAACTTCCTTCGGGACGCCCCAACTTTTTATCCATAATTTCAATCAACTTTTTAATCAGGTCAATATTCTTCCACTCATTATTTCCCCCGATATTATAGGTTTCTCCATCCTTTCCCTGATGAAAAATAGTATCAATAGCTTCGGCATGATCTTCGACGTACAACCAATCACGTACATTCAATCCTTGTCCATACACAGGCAATGGTTTGCCATGCTTTATATTATGAATAAAGAGCGGGATTAATTTTTCCGGAAATTGATTAGGTCCGTAATTATTCGAGCAATTAGAAATCACCATTGGCAATCCGTACGTATCATGATAAGCACGGACAAAATGGTCGGAAGATGCTTTCGAAGCAGAATAAGGACTATGAGGATCATAAGGAGTCGTTTCGGTAAAAGCTCCACTATCGTGCAAAGAGCCATACACTTCATCCGTAGAAACATGGTAGAATCGTTTTCTTTCCTGGTTTCCTTTCCATATTGCCCGAGCGGCATTTAAGAGATTTACTGTTCCCACCACATTGGTCATAATAAACTCCATCGGGTTGTCAATGGAGCGATCCACATGAGACTCCGCCGCCAGATGAATCACCGCATCAAAGTTATATTCCCGAAACAATTCAAGCATTTTCTCTCCGTCCACAATATCGGCTTTGATAAAATGATAGTGGGGCGCATTTTCGATATCGGAAAGATTTTCCAAATTTCCGGCATAAGTAAGTTTATCGAGATTATAAATTTCATAGTGGGGATATCGTTTCACAAAACGACGAACCAGATGAGAGCCGATGAAGCCTGCTCCTCCCGTAATCAATATTTTTCTCATAATTTTCCTTTTTTGCAAAAATACAAATTAATTTATTTGTTTTCGTTGCTGTTTTCGCTTCAACAGCATAAAAAATTAACTTATATTTGCTACGCAAAAAAAACAACCCTAAACGCCATAAAATATACGACTTACACCCATGAAAAAGAGCGACCTCATAATCTTATTGTGCGTAGCACTCCTATTATCTCCATTTTTTATTTTCGACTCCGTTTACCACACCTATCTTGATATCAATCGTTCTTTTCCGTTACTTGCAGCATTTATCAAGTTTGCGATTCTCTCTACTTTCGGAGAGGTTTTGGGCGTAAGAATCAAAACAGGAAAGTACACGCTTCATCATTTCGGATTGTTTCCGCGCGCAGTTGTTTGGGGATTTTTAGGAATGTGGATTGCCTTATCCCTTGCTGTTTTCCGCAGTGGCGTTCCTGCATTTTTAGACCAATTTTCGTGTTTACACGGCATTAATGCGGCTATGGGCGAACCCTTTTCCGGCATGAAACTTTTTGGAGCATTTGTCATCAGCGTGGTCATGAACACCTCCTTTGCCCCTGTTTTTATGACCATTCATAAGATCACGGACACGCATATTGTGCAACATCAAGGGCAACTGAATTGCTTCTGTC
>CAZWCI010000040.1:4608-13061 GCA_964632815.1 uncultured Lentimicrobiaceae bacterium
CAAATTATTTTGTACTTTTGCATCTCTTAACTCAAATATTGAAAAATGAAACAATTCAGCAAAAATACGGACGATAAAGATCACTCAACCATAGAAAACCTTGATGACTATCTAAATATGGACATCCGGACCGGAACCAGTCCGGAAGCAAATAAAATATCCGAAAATCCCTTTTTAAGTCGTGGCATTTCCGACACCCCGGATCCAAGTGAATCTTACTGCAGCAGTTACAATCATAGTGCATGTAAATTAAGTTCCTTTGATTGGATTGCCCAATTGGAATTATCTACTCTTCATTTAGATTTTCCGATTGCAGAAGTTCGGTTTAAAAATAGTCGCAAGGAGTTCTTTTTACTCCCTTCGGAAGGAGTTTATAAGGTTGGCGATGTTGTAGCCGTGGAAGCAACCTCCGGTTTTGACATCGGCATCATTTCGATGTTGGGCATCACGGTCCAAAAACAATTAGTCCACAAGAAAGTAAAACAAGAAGAAGTTACCAAAAAGATTTATCGTTTGGCACGAACATCCGATCTTGAAAAGTGGATTACGACTGTTAATCAGGAAAATGTGACCATGTTATCCTCACGTTATATGGCATGGGATTGTGAATTAAAGATGAAAATCAACGATGTCGAGTATCAGGGCGATGGTTCCAAAGCCGTTTTTTACTATTCGGCAGAAGAGCGCGTAGATTTCAGAGAACTCATCAAAATCTTAGCAGAACAATTCAAGATCCGGATAGAAATGAAACAGATTGGAGTACGACAAGAGGCCGGGCGTTTAGGTGGACTTGGTTCTTGCGGTAGGGAGCTATGCTGTTCTTCGTGGCTTAGCAATTTTCAATCGGTATCGACCAGTGCCGCCCGCACACAACAGCTCTCCCTGAATCCTCAAAAGTTGGCAGGCCAATGCGGCAAACTCAAATGCTGTCTTAATTTTGAACAATCCACATACTTGGAAGAATTAAAAGATTTCCCACAACCTAACATTCATCTGAAAACCAAAAAAGGAAAAGGCTTTTACAATAAAATAGATATTTTCAAGAAAATTGTTTGGTATTCTTACGCCAATGACAACTCCACTATTTTTGCCATTCCGTTAGATAAGGTTAACGAAATCATTGAGATGAATAAAAAAGGAAAATTCCCCGAAACTTTAGAGGAATTTGCTATTGTAAATCAAAAGAAAATGGACGAAGGAGTTAGTTACAGTTTAGATGAACTAAAACAAATCGAAGATAGATAATCTATTTAATCCCCAATTGTGCTTTAACTTTAGCCGTAATATCATTTCCTCCTTCCGAAAAAGAGATGGTTGTAATGTCAAAAACGTACGCATAACCTTCAGTTTGGGCAACAACTTTTACAGCATCCAGAATTCGTTTTTGGAATGGTTGAAGTAATTCTTGTTGTTTGAGTGCCATCTCCTCTTCTGCATCCTGAGAAAACTTTTGAATCCGGCTGTACATGGTATTTAACTCATCTTCTTTGGCTTTGGCAACCGCAGGTGAATAGGTAGAAGCCAATTTTGTATATTCTTCATATTTCTGTTGAAATTCATTTTGAAGTTCTGTGCCAACTGTTGTTAGCTCTTCTTGAAGTTCGGCAATCCGTTGTTGTGCGGTATCTACTCCGGGCATCAACTTATATATTTCAGATACGTTCAGGTGAGCAAAAGTTGTTTTCGTTTGAGAAAAGACTGCAAGTGAACATCCAAACACCAAGAGAATAGTTGAAAGTACAATTTTTTTATACATTATATCCTAAAATTATCAATTATGAATTCTACTTAATACCAAGTTTTGCTTTTACTAAAGAAGTGATATCTTCACCACCTTCGTAATACAATAATGTTTGGATATCAAACACATAACTGTATTTATATTCTTTTGCCACTTCATTGATTGCAGCTTGAAGTTTATCTTGAAATGGTTTAATCAAATCATATTGTTTTTGTTCCAAATCATCCTGAACTCCATATTGAAATTGTTGAATTCTGGTCTGAAGATCTACCAACTCTTTTTCTCGGATTTGACGAATAGCGGAAGACATAGTCCCGGCGTCTTTATCAAATTTGTCTTTTTTGGATTGAAACTCGTTAAGCATACTTTCATATTCTCCTTCAAGTTCTGTTTGGAAAGCCAATAATTTAATCTGTATAGAATCCACACCGGGCATAGCTTTTAATAATTCGGGACTATTGACATGCCCGTATTTTTGAGCTTGGGCAGTGAAAAGAGAGAGCGAAATAAGAGCAACTAAAAGTAAAATCGTTTTCTTCATTGTAATATTATCGTTTAATGATTAAAAAGTTAATGTATTATATTAATTATTATTATTCTGGAGTAGATTCACTTGGGGTAACCCCTAATTTATTCATAATTTCCTCATTGATATCCCATTTAGGATCTGCATAGACAATAGTCATGGAACCGGCGGTATCAAAGATAAAAGCATACCCTCTATCTTTAGCGTACTCATCTATCGCCGTAAAAACACGGTCTTGAATAGGTTTAACTAATTCTTCTCTCTTCTTGAAGAGGTCACCATCCTTACCAAAACGCTTTTTCTGAAGATCTTTTGCCTCTTTTTCGGCGGCAATAATAGCTTCTTCTCTTTTCTTTTTCATATTGGCAGGAAGAGTAATCGATTCAACTTGATATTTCTTGTACATAGAATCAATTCGGGCAAATTGCACTTCAATTTCTTTTTGCCATTCTGTAGCCAAACGATCTAATTCTGCTTGAGCTTCAACATACTCCGGCATATTTGCAAGAATATATTCCGAATCGATATAAGCATATTTTTGGGCAAAGGATGGTAAAGCAAAAAGCACCATCATCATAAGGAAAACTACACTTTTTTTCATAATTTCAATATTTTAATCCATATTAATTTCTAACGTGCAAATATATCATTTATTTTAATTGACTCCCATTCATTACAAACTCAATATTAGTCAATGGACTGATTAATAGAGATATGGAATCTACTACCGTTTACACCAGGTTTTCCGGGAACTTCGTCAAATCCGTATCCCCAATCAAATCCGAGTAATCCGAACATTGGTAAATAAATTCTCACACCGGCACCGGCAGATTTATACATGTTAAATGGTGAGTATAATCGTTTGTCTGTCCATGCTTTTCCGGCTTCAGCAAAAGCAAGAAGATAGATTGTAGCGCTGGGATTCAATGTTATAGGATAACGTATTTCAGCAGTAAATTTATTATAAATAGTTCCACCATATTCATTTCCGTCAATAAGCGGAGTCAAAGCACTATCATCATAACCGCGCATCCCGATCACTTCTCTTCCGTCCAACGCATAACTTGATAATCCGTCTCCTCCCAAATAAAATCTCTCAAATGGCGGTGCTCCGATATTTGGGTTGTAAGAGCCCATAAATCCGGTTTTCATACGAACATTCAGCACCAAATTATCAACAATCTTCGTAAACCATGATATATTAAACTTCCATTTATGAAACTCAAGCAATTTGTATTTTTGTTGATCCGTCATGGCCAAATAATCCGCCTTACTTTTATTGGTAAAGAGAGAGTACGGAGGTGTCAACTGAACGGAGAAAAGAATTTCGCTACCTTCTCTTGGATAAATGGGAGCACTAACAGAGTTTCTCATTACCGAAAAGACATAACTGATGTTGTTGGCATAACCATTATTAAAGATAAAGAGATTGCTATAGTTATTTACCATATAATATTGATAAATCAATCCGTGTGAAATCTGGAAATAATCATCCGGCCACTTTACTTTCTTTGCAAAAGTTAAGTTAGCTCCGATAATTTTAATTGAAGCAAATCTGCTGTCTTTCCGGCTATAACCATTGGTTTGTTCTTGATAATAGACAGATGCGCCAAGAGAATTTGGTTTTTTACCTCCAAGCCATGGTTCTGTAAAAGAGAGACTATAGGATTGATACCAAGTAGCATTGGTCGAAATTCGGAGTGCTAATTTTTGACCATCTCCGGAAGGAACCGGGGTCCATGCATCTTTGTTAAATATCTTTTTAAAAGAGAAATTATTAAATGAGATTCCGGCACTAAGCACCAATCCTGTGGCTCCGTAGCCAGCGGACAATTCAAGCTGATCGGAAGAAGTTTCTGCCACCACATATTCAATATCCACGGTTCCGTCTGTTTCATTAGGTTTCGGAATCACATTCAGTTTTTCTTGATCAAAATAGCCCAACGAAAGCAATACCTGTTGGGTTCTGATAATGTCCGATCTGTTGAACAACTGACCAGGAATGGTAGTCACTTCGCGCAGAATGACATTGTCATTTGTTTTTGTATTCCCGGAAACCGTAATTTTATTGTATCGCGCTTGTTTACCCTCGTGAATTCGAATTTCAATGTCGATGGAATCATTTTCAATCAATACTTCCACCGGATTGGCATAGAAAAATAGATACCCGTCATTCATATACAGCGAACTGATATCATTTCCTTCCGGATTCATACTTAGATTTTGCATCAGACGTGTTTGGTTATAAACATCTCCTTTGCCGATATTCAACAATTGCTTCAACAATCCCGTCGGATATTTGGTATTTCCAACAAAATCAATATTTCTAAAATAGTATTTTTTCCCTTCGGAAATAAGAATGTCAATATTTATATTTCCATCTTTTATATAAAAAGAATCTTTTTCAATATAGGCATTTCTATAACCGAGTTCATTATACTTTTCAATCAAACTTATTTTATCTTGTTCGTAATCATCTTCATTAAATTTAGAAGACTTAAAAATACGAAGTTTGGCTCTATCTGCAAAGTAATCAGTAACATGTTCCAAAATATCCTTCGATTTATAATAATCAGGATTTTTAAACATAAAAGCGATGACCGTATCCGCCTTATAGAAAGGGATAAAGAGAAATCTTTCTTTGGTTCCTTTCATGGCTTTGGTCAATTTTGCTTTACCAACTTCTTTATTTCCAATAAAGTTAATCTTTTCGATTTTAACTTTTTTATGTTTATCGATATTAAAAAAGAGATTGACCGCATTATTAATCTTCTCATCGGGTTTTTCCTCAACAGAAACCTCACAATTATAATATCCCTTCTCCACATAATATTCTTTAATAATATTTACGCAAGTACGTTTCATATTATCATTCACTACATTCCCTTGAGATAATTTAATTTTATCGCGGATATCATTTTCTTCACTTTTTTTGGTTCCGGTAAAAGCAAAGGCGGAGAGACGTGCGCGGGCTTCCAATTTAATATCGAGGAAGATTACATCACCGACAATACGGGTAACCGATATTTCAATATTTTCATAAATCCCTGTATTCCAAAGCATTTTGATTGCAGTAGAGATTTTGTCTCCCGGCACATCAATTCTTTCGCCCACCATAAAGGGCAACGCGCGTTGGTCTATTTGGGCATTCCCAGAAAAGGTTATTCCACCCAATTCATAATTCTTAGGGGAAGAATAGTCAATTTCATGAAGGTTGTTGCCATTATCCGAAGCAACAATCACCTGACTATAAAGATTTATCTTACAACAAAATATAAAAAAAGATATGAGTAAAACAGAATAGTTCCTAAGTTGCATTGTATATTTAAAAATGAGTTGGCAAGTATAACGAAAAAATCAATGCGATATTACTTGTTCGCTGATTTTTCCATACCTGCGTTCCCTGGATTGGTAATCAAGAATTATCTTATGGAGGTCTTCTTTTCGGAAGTCCGGCCACATTTTATCGGAGAAGAAGAGCTCTGTATAGGCCAATTGCCAAAGGAGAAAATTGCTGAGTCGTAACTCGCCACCAGTACGTATCAGAATATCCGGATCGGGAATAGAAGATGTATCTAAATGATTAACAACATCTTCATTCGTAATAGATGAAGCATCAAGTTGATGGGTTTCTACTTTCCGGGCAATACGACGAACCATCTCTGTAATTTCCCATCTGGCGCTATAGCTTAATGCCAGCACCAAAGTCAATCCCGTATTTTGGGCGGTTTCACGAATACCCTCATTGAGTTCATTCAAACATGCTTCCGGAAGTGCAGCAAGATTGCCAATGGCCGCAATTTTTACCTTATTTTTCATAAGATTGGGCAATTCCATTTTAATGGATTGTACAAAAAGGGACATTAACATATCAACTTCCTCTTGAGGGCGGTTCCAATTTTCAGTAGAAAAAGCATAAAGGGTAACATATTTCACTCCGAGTGCACCGGCGGCTTCAATCATGGTACGAACTGTATCCACACCATTCTCATGACCGAAAGTTCTTTTTTGTCCTTTTCTTTTGGCCCATCTGCCGTTGCCATCCATTATAAAGGCAATATGCGTAGGTATTCTAACACCTTTTTCGGGATTCAAATTATGAATTACTTCTTTCATGATCTTAATTTCGTCTATGCTTATCTCTTTCTTCCCATTCGTGCATAAGGACGTTTGCCATTATCAATATCGCAAGTCTTATCTTCATTTCCAATTCTAAAAGTGATTGTTAATCCGGCAAAGGAATACCAATCCTTGGTAGTCACATTTCCCCTTCCTGTTCCTTCTTTATGGAGGGATTCGGAACGATCTGCCAATGCAGCTACAATATCTCCTCTTTCCATTAAAAGAGTAATATTATCATAATAATTTCCACTGATATCATCCAAATAATCCGTAAATGTATAACGCATTCCCCACTCTATCCCAATGGTCATAATGGTAGAAATATTGTATTTAAATCCAAGTCCGAAAGGAATGGCAAAATTGGTCAATGAATAAAAATCTTTTTCCCCTTCCAATCCTTGTCCCTCAGTTCCTAAATGTTGTAAATCATAGTACGTTCCATTCAGTTCCGCTTTCGGATTAAAGGAGAAGAATCCTATCCCGGCATAAATATAAGGGGCAAATTTATTCTTTTCCCATGCAGTATATAATTTCAAGAAATTGAGTTCCACATGAGCCGATATTTCAGTAATCGGTGAACGGAAGCTCAAATTACGCGGATCCTTATTATTGGTTTCCATGTCACTTGCCTGTACTTGTCCGAATATGATATTTGCCCGTAAGGCCCATCGCGGAGAAATATTATATCGATAAATTAATCCTCCCGCAAATTGAGGTTTAGCAAAAATTTTGGAAGGATTAAGTTCTCCCAAATAAAATGAAGTTCCTGCAAAAGCGCCAATTTCAGACTTTTGGGCAACCAATGGAAACATTAATACCGACAAAATAATGGTTAGAATATATTTTCTCATGTTCTCATTTTGACTATTAAACTGCAAAAATACATTATAATTATATATTGTTCATGTTTTATCTCAAAATAATTTTCATTTTTTACTAAATCTAATCAAGGGAATTAAAAAAAGTGTAATATTGCAAGTTACAAATTAAATATTATTTTTAAGTTAAATCCATTTATTTTTTTGTTATGAATCAATATGTTGAAAAATCTGAAAGCGGTTCCAAAAAGTTTTGGCGTATCGTATTTGGAACTATGGTAGGTGTTTTTATATCATCCATGCTTGTTTCTATTCTATCATTATTTATGATGATAGGCATGATTGCCTCTATATCTGCAGGGGATAAAACCACTATGGTAAAGGAAAATAGTATTCTTAAGATTGACCTCCCCTATGTCATTTCAGAACGAACGATAGAGAATCCTTTTGAGGAACTTGGGTTCGAGAATTTTTCCAATACCGGCATTGGATTAAATGACATTCTTGCAAGCATCAAATATGCTGCGGAAGACGAAAAAATAAAAGGTATTTACCTTAACGTATCCCGAGTTATTGCCAATCCTGCTTCGATTGAAGAGATTCGCAATGCACTGTCGGATTTTAAAAAATCAGGAAAATTTGTATATGCATACAGCGAAGTTTATTCACAAAGTGCATACTATTTAGCGAGTATTGCCGATAAAATCTTTATCAATAAAAAAGGAGATATGGAATTTAAAGGAATTGCACTTCAGGTGATGTTTTTTAAAGGTTTATTGGATAAACTCGATATTGAAATGCAAGTCATTAGGCACGGACAATTTAAGAGCGCCGTTGAACCTTATATCTTGGATAAAATGAGTCAGGCAAACAGGGAGCAGATGGAGGTGTTGTGCAAATCGATGTGGCAAAACATGATCGACAATATTGCTGACAGCCGTAATGTTTCGATTGACTCGCTAAACTACTACGCAGATAATTTATTGCCTACAAATCCCGAGGATGCCGTCAATAAAAATTTGGTTGATTATGCAGTATATTATCATGCTTTCGAAGATTCTTTAAGAAATTTAATTTCTGTTAAACCTGAAGATAAAATCAATTATATCTCATTATCAAACTATAAAAAATCTGTAAAAATTAACAAACCTAAAACAGATGATAAAATCGCCGTTATTTATGCTGTCGGAGAAATTATCGACGGTCGCGGAGACGATGAAACTATTGGTTCTGAAACGTTATGCAA
>CAZWCI010000041.1:0-12865 GCA_964632815.1 uncultured Lentimicrobiaceae bacterium
CCCAAAATAATATTCAAGAGGTTTAAAATCTCTTTTTTGCAAAAAAATAAAGTCAAAAGATGAGTAACACAAATATTTTGTAAATTTGCAAAAAATAAAAATGAAAAAGTTTCTATTCTTACTTTTTATGCTTGGTGCGGGTTTTGGGCTGTTTGCACAGACCGAAGTTGTGTACGATAAGGAAGATGGAATTGCGGAATTGGAAGAACTGCATAAGTCGGTTTGGGCGAATATGAAAGAAATAGAAGGGTATCGAATTCAATTGCTGGCTGCCTCCGGGGTTAATTCGAGAAGTTCCGTGGAGCAAGCCAACCAAGAGTTTCGTGGGGCATTTCCCGATATTCCTTCATACGTGAGTTATTCGGAGCCGTATTTTCGCCTCAGAGTGGGAAATTTTGAAACGAAATTGGAAGCTCATAAAATCTTGATGTTATTGCGTTCGAAATATGCCGGTGCTTTTGTGATTAAGGATAAAATCGAATATAAATAATGAATTTGGTCATTGACATTGGGAATAGTCTTCAAAAATCAGCTGTTTTTGACAAAGCACGCGAGCCAATCCATGTAGAGGTTTGTGCACAAATTACTCCTCAACTTCTTGAATCTCTTTTCGCACAGTTTCCTATTCGGAATTGTATTTTTTCTGCAGTCGCGGATTTTGACAAGTCTCTTCTTACTTTTCTTGAAAAAAAATGTAGGGTGTTTACTTTTTCCCAATCGTTGCGGTTTCCACTAGAGATTCGCTACGAACATGCGGAGACACTCGGCAGTGACCGTTTGGCGAATGCAGTTGCGGCTCATCTCTATTTTCCCGATGCGCCGGTTTTGTCGATTCAGGCCGGCAGTTGTATTGTGGCTGATTTTGTGGATGAAAACGGGATTTATTGGGGCGGCTCTATTTCACCGGGATTAAATATGCGCTTTCGTGCCCTAAATCGTTTTACCTCTAATCTTCCGCTGCTTGAGCCACAGGAAATTGATTTTTATGTCGGGACCTCCTCCGAAAAATCAATACGAAGTGGGGTAATTAATGGTGTTACGGATGAAATAAATTCGCTTATAGAACGTTATATGAAAGATTATGCAAATCTAAAAGTGTTCATAACAGGCGGAGATTCTGCATATTTGCATAAATCAATTAAAAATACGATATTTGCAAACTCAAATTTGGTACTGATCGGATTAAATAAAATATTGGAATTTAATGTGGATGAAAAATAGTTATTTTGTTATAGCTCTGTTGTTTGTAATGTTTTTTATAGAATCCGGTAATGCGCAAAACGGATTAAGTTCTCCTTACTCTGGATTTGGATTTGGGAAGGTAAACAACAATGTTTCAATGACTTCCCATGCTATGGGCGGACTTTCTTATGCGTTGCAAAATCCGTACTATATCAATTTTAAAAACCCGGCTTCCTATATTGCATTTGATTCGCTCTCTTTCATTGCGGATGCAGCATTCAGCATGATCTCTACAACTTTGAAAACGGATGCGAAAACCCAAAAGTATATGATGGCGAGGCCTAATTATTTGGCCATCGGGTTGCCGTTGACGAAACATTGGCGCACTTCGGCCGGGATACTTCCTTATAGCGATATGGGTTATACGATTTTGAATAGTGTGACCGATGTGAACGGAAAAAAAAGTTATACCTACGAAGGAGACGGTGGATTGATGCAACTTTTTTGGGGAAATTCTTTTAAATTGTATCGCGGATTGTCCATCGGGGTGAACGCTTCTTATATGTTTGGTCGTTTGACCTCCCTCAGAACCGTTGAAATAGAAGGAAGTAATTTCTTCAATACCTCCGTCAACAATTCTACCAATGTGGATGGAATTTACTTATCGGGAGGAATTCAGTACTTTTTTGACATCAAAGAAAAGCATCGTTTCGGATTGGGTGCAGTATATGAAAACACGGCTTACCTGTGGGCACGCCAAAATGAACTGATTACTATTTTTCAAGGCGCTTATGACAACATGACAGGGTTGGATACCATTTCTAATATTGTGGGTGCACGCGGAAATATGATAGTACCCCAATCTATTGGCGGTGGTTTTTCATATTCCTATAACAATCAACTGCTTTTTGGGGCAGACGTTACGTGGCAAAATTGGGAAAAATATCGTATGATGGGAAAATCCGATTCCCTTAAGAATGCATGGACAATCAATTTTGGTGCTCAATATACTCCGAATCCTCTTTCTTCCAAATACATGAGTCGAATCAATATTCGTGCGGGCGTGAAATATTCTACCGGTTATTTTACGGTTCAGGGAAAACCTGTTGATGAACTGGGTGTAGCCTTTGGACTCGGATTTCCCCTCAAAGGAACCAATTCCAACTCCTCGCTCAATATTTTGATTGAATATGGAAAATGGGGAACATTGAAGCAAAATGTGATCAGTGAAAATTACATTAAACTCTCCTTTAATTTTATTTTACAGGAGAAATGGTACCAAAGAGTTAAACTTGAATAGGAAATTTTAATCTTAAGTATAATTATAAACGTTACACAATGAAAAAGTTAGTTTTATTTGTCATTATTTTATCGTCATTATCATTTGTCAATGCCCAACAAGGATGCAAAAATCAATACGGGGATACAGATGCCGACTCGTTGAGATGTCTTGAAAATATTTCCGCATTTCGGGTAAACTATGATGCCAAGAATTATGTAGATGCCTATAAGGCATGGCAAAAAATTATCACCATTTGTCCTTGTTCCTGGCAAGGGGTATGGGCCTATTCCCAAAACATGTTTGATAACCTTATTCGCAATGAGACAGATTCTCTGCAAAGGGAAAGATATATTGACACGCTTTTATGGTCTTTAGAGGTGCGTCATATTTACCAATCCAAACGTTATACTGAAGGAAGCGGACTTGGAGCTAAAGCATTTAATCTCATTAGATATCGCAGTTCCGAATATGAAAAAGCGATGGAAATGTTTACCCGTTCGGTAGATATGGAAAAAGAGCAAACCCAACCTTATATATGGGATGTATATTTCCAAATGGCTGAACAGATTGCAAAAATGAAAAGTGACACTACTCTGCTTATCGAAGTGTATGAAAGAGCCAATGAATATATTGATTTGTCGATTGTAGCTTCCTATAAAAAATATGAAGAGGTGTTGGCATTGTTGGACAATTTGAATGAAGCTTTTGAAAAAGAACAAATCGATAAAATGGAATATGACAAGAGATTTAAACGTTTTTCTGGAGACACTGCCGCAGAAATGAAGAGAGTGGAGATGTACCGCAAGGTAATGGCCAATATTGAAACCAAATTTACACCATATGCTCCGTGCAATGTTTTGGAAAAAGTTTATGGAAATAAATTGAGTGAAAACAAAGATAATATGGTGGCATTGAAGAAAATTGTGTTGACTATGCACAAAGGCGGTTGTATGTCTTCTCCTATATTTATTGAAGCATTGGGCATTGTGCATAAAGCAGAACCTTCAGCCCAGACTGCTTATTTGATGGGAAATTTATCTTTGGCTAATAAAGAATACGAAGCGGCGATTGCTTATTACAACGAAGCTGTCAAATTATTTGAAACCAATGAGCAAAAGGTAGATCCTTATTACATGATGGGATTGACATACTTGGTTATGGCCGAATACGGAAAAGCTCGTGAAGCTGCTCAACAAGCTATTAAAATCTCCCCCAATTACGGAAAAGCATATATCTTGATTGGAGATCTTTATGCTAATTCCGGAGCTCGTTGCTCAGGAGGTGATATGCTTCCTTACGCCAACAATTGGGCTGCTGCAGATAAATACAACAAAGCTGCTTCTGTTGACCCTTCTGTTGCCGCTGAAGCTGGCGAAAAAAGAGCTAAATTGAGATTCCCTTCAGGTGAAGATAAATTCGTTAGAGGTTTATCGGAAGGAACTTCATTTTTCGTTGGTTGTTGGATACAAGAGTCAACCACTGTCAGATAGTTGAAATACTGAAAAGTATGAATCATAAACTCATAAGCACCATTTTGACCATTGTCGGCTTGGTGTTTTTTATTTCTTGCTCCGAAAAGATGAAGGTCGATAGTCTTCTGGAATATCAGGGGACGTATCCCGATGAATCTGCTGAGGATATGGAGATTATTTATAGTGAAGCAGGGAAAAAGAGTTTTGTTTTGTATGCTCCTCTTTTGAATAAATACTACGAAGGACAAGATGCGTTTGTGAGTTATATGGATTGTCCGAAAGGAATTACCATTATCTCTTATGACGATAACGGAGAAGAACAATCGGTTTTGACAGCCGATTATGCCATCAGCGAGGAGAAGTCACGAAAGATGGAAGCACGTAATAATGTAGTACTTAAGAATTTGAAAAAGAATGAAATTATTGAAACAGAGCAAATTATTTGGGATAAAAATAAACGAAAAATTTTTTCTGAGAAAGAAGTAAGATATATTAAATCAGATGGTTCTGTTAGTATCGGTGACGGGTTTGATGCCGACGAGCGGTTTTCCAAATATTCGGTTTGGAACCCGAGAGGTGAAATTGTGACCGATGAATATTAATCTTGTCTGCTCGTTTGTATAGTTTGAAATATTAATTAATGAAATTTTTTAAATATGGCTGAAAAAAATTATGATGAATTTAATTCATTTAATCTGATTTTCTTTGTATGGAAATGGCGTAAACTTCTTTTGATTGTTTGTGCGGTTACCGGAGTATTGGCTTTTGTATTTTCATCTCCGTGGATTATTAAGCCGAAGTTTAAATCTACGGCAATCATTTATGCGCCTCGCACCAACTCGTTGTCTCAAATATTGATGAATCAGAATAATTATAATGAACGACTTGATATTAAAGCTTATGGGATGGAGGAAGAGACGGAGCAAATGATGCAAATTCTGAACTCTCGTGAGGTAAAAGATGCCATGATTGCTCAGTTTAATCTGATACAACATTATGATATTGACACCACCAAAAAAGCATGGCGCACCAAGCTGTATAAAACGTTCGACGGGAATTGTGTCATCAAACGGACTCAATTTGGAGCCATTTCCGTGAATGTGATGGATGTTGACCCGGTATTTGCTGCCGATATTGCCAATGCAGTAATCAATGAATTAGATGAAGTGAAGAACAGAGTCGAAAGAGATCGTGCAGAAGCGGCCTATTTGTTGTTGAAAAATCAACTCGAAGAGATAAACGCAGAAGTTAAACGTCTGGATGATTCGTTGAAAGTAATCATGGAAAAGGGTGTGTATGATTTTGAAAGTCAATCCGAACGGGTAATGCAACAATATGCGGTTGCCGTTGCTCAAGGGAATAGTGCCGCCCAACAGAGACTTCAAAATGAATTGGCAAAATTGTCGGAATACGGACAACAATCAGTTACGATTCGCGAAAATTTACTCCTCTTTAGAGAATATAAAGTGCTTTGTCAATCCAAAATGATGGATGCCAAGGTGGATATGGAGAGCCAGGTTCCGGTGAAATTTGTGGTACAAAAAGCAATCCCCGCCGATAAGAAAGAGTATCCAAAAAAGATGATTATTGTGATTGTATCCGTGGTTTCTTCTTTTATTCTTTCTCTAATTGTTTTGCTTATTATGAATAATATTCAACAAGCTTCCCGCAAGCGTGTTGAAGTGGAAACAGAATAAGAAAACCTAAGAGGAATTTTAAAGGAGAAATGAAGTATCAAAAGACCATATTAATCGCCGTACTTACTACCTTTGTATTATTGAATACCTTATTCATTGCCAAAGAGTTGTTTGTTTTTTCTTTTATATCGCTTGTTCTTCTTATTGGCTATTTACTTATATACAGGGTAGATATGGTCATCTATCTGATGGCTTTGACAACCCCGTTTTCGATTATTATCAGTAATGAGAATGTTAGTCTTGGGCTATCTCTTCCTTCAGAGTTAATTATGATTTCCTTGACGTTGCTCTTTTTGTGCAGAATTCTCTACGACTTGAATGCAGACAGGCAATATATCAGACATCCGGTCTCCATTGCGATTTATCTGTATTTGTTATGGCTGCTGATCACGTCCGTGGCCTCTGAATTACCTTTGGTCTCTTTCAAATTTCTGGCGTCCAAATTGTGGTTCATCACCTCTTCCTATTTTGTGTTGTTGCAATTTATGAAGCATGATTTAAAAAAATGGGTTACCTTTTTCAATTGTTATGCATTTAGTTTGGCTATCGTCGTATTAATTACTACCGCCAAATCAGCGGTCATTGGTTTTGGGGAACATCAGATGCATTGGGTTATGAAACCATTTTATAACGACCATACAGCTTATGGGGCGATACTTGCTTTCTTTTCCCTCATCTATATAGGAATGATTTTTTTGCCAAATATCAAGAAATGGCATAGAATTATTTACATCGGATTTGCGATGATTTTTTTGCTTGGGCTCTATTTATCCTTCAGCCGAGCCGCATGGATAAGCTTCATTATTGCAGGATTGGTATGGGTGGTCGTTAAGATGAGAATCAAGTTCTCATGGTTGATTGTTGGGGGTGCCCTTATAGGTACTTTATTTTTCTATTTTGCAGACGATATTTTATACAGAATGTCCCGAAACTCACAAGATTCGTCAGGGAATTTAACAGAACAACTCCAATCCATAACCAATATTTCAACGGATGCATCCAATGTAGAAAGACTCAATCGATGGACGGCTGCTTTCGGTATGATTAAGGAAAATCCGGTCATGGGGTGGGGGCCCGGGACCTATCAATTTGTTTATGCTCCTTTTCAAAAACCGACCTATAAAACCATCATCACTACCAATTTTGGGGATGGCGGCAATGCACATAGTGAGTTTATCGGTCCGTGTGCCGAAACCGGATTTATTGGCCTTGCTACTGTTTTATTGATGATGATTTTAATTGTTTATTACGGATTAATCACTTATGCACGAAGCAGAAATAAACAAATCAAAGTATTGGCACTATCTGCCGTTTTGGCGCTTATTTCCTATTATACACACGGAATATTAAATAATTTCTTGGATACGGACAAACTATCCTTGCCTTTTTGGGCTTCCTTCGGTTTGATTGTGATGCTGCATGTCTTATATAAAAAAGAGTCAGAATCAGTCAAGGAATAAAACTTATTGCATATTCTCTTCAATCATCTCTTTTAGATATTGCATAATTTCAGGATTCTGAATAGACATCCCGTCTAATGCTTCATAAATTTCTTGTGTATCAAACAAATAATCTATATGGTCATTTTGATAATGAAAAATAAAATGAACATCGGGGTTTGCCGATACAGTAAGAATAACGGCTCCGGGAATATCTCCCATTGGTTTTAGGTCGATATGAGAAAGTTTAAAAGTGCAAATTACTTCAGTTCCTTTCTCTGGAGCAGACGATATGACAAAGCTGCCACCTGTCATTTCGGCGTTTTGTTTCAGCAGAGGAAGTCCGAGCCCCACTTTGCGAGTGGTTCGAGTTGTGAAAAAAGGGTCCGTAACTTTTTTCATGGTCTCCTCGTCCATGCCGCAACCATTGTCTTTAAATGTTAGCGTAAGCAAATCCTCTTTCTCTTGTTTTTTGATAGAGAGTTCAATTTTAGTGGCTCCGGCTCTCGTTGAGTTTTGTAAAATGTCAAGAATATGTAATGATAAATCTTTCATTCTATGATAACTTTTCTTCCTTCTTGTTGATGTAATGCTTTTCTAATTTCTTCAAAAGTTCTGGTTTCGATTTCAAAAATTGAAGTTGCCTTCCCGATCATATCCGGCAAATGGGCATCAGAGCTTCTGATAAATGTTTTGTCTTTCAGATAAGGATGTTGTTTCTTGAGCAATTCTATATCTCCGTGCTTGGAGACTTCAACGGCATCATATTCCAGATCAAAAGGAATAAAACCCAGTTGAGAAATAACACTATTTTTGGTTTTATCAATGTGAGCAGGAATAAAGAGCCCATTAAGTTCCCGGACTTTTTTTACTATTTCTTCGAGGGTAACATCCAATGCGGAAGTGAGCAGCCGGGGCTCTTCATAAATAATATCCATATTTTCATCAATCTGCACCTGATCCCCAAAATAATCTGGAGAATTGGGAATATTCGGAAGATGCTCATTGAGGTAGTCTTGAAAAAGATCGAGGGTGGTATGATTCTCAAAAAAAGCAAGACAATGAGCTTCTTCTTTGCTGGTAACTTCTGCGCCGCATAAGACAAAGATATCACGATTATGGGAATAAAACTCCGCCAATTTACCATGCAAAGTGGAGTTATGGTCGGTAATGCCAATAATATCAATTCCCCGTTGAAGGGCAATTTGAATTATTTCTCCCGGTGTCATGTCTAAATCCCCGCACGGCGATAACAGCGTATGCGTATGAAGATCTGCTTTATATCTGTTCACAATTGTTTTAACTGATCAATTGATATACTTTTCCGATGGTTTCAAAAGCGGACTCTTGAGTTCCGAGAATCGGAATCTGTTCGTTGATGGCATGTTGCAGCGTATCGGCATCCGGCTGTCCTCCTTTGATCAATACCACACAAGCCAACTCTTTCAAAGAGGCAATAGCTGCTACATTCTTGTGTGTTTGTAAGGTTATCCAAACTTCTCCTTCTTTGGCAAAGCCCATTACATCGCTTAATAAATCGGATGCATAGCCTCCCTTAATCTCTTTGTCAAGATTTTCTTCACCACAAAAAATGGTCAAATTCATCACTTTTATTAATTCTCTAACTGTCATGTTTTATTTTATATTTAATGAGTTTCTGTTGCAAAGGTACAGATTTTTATGAATTGTATTCCATTTGTTTTTAAAATAAAAATTATCAGGGCGTGTCGGCTTCGCCGCCGGTCTCCGGCTCCAAGTCCGCAGCCGGCAGCCGTGTGCTCGCAAAGCTGCAAAAAGAGCTTCCTCCGGTCGCTTTTTTGCAGCAGCGGCACATCGTCTCCCGTCTTTACGGGCTTTCCGCCTACGACCTCACGCAGGGGATGGCAAGGGTATTATTCCAATTCAACAAATAACTAAAAAATATAAACGATGCTTCAATTTGGCACAGATAAGCTGTATCTTTATATGATATTATTTTAATTTTGAATAAACTGAATTAATTAAAAAATAAGTTCCAAAAATGATGCGATAATTAATTATATTTGCAATGTTAAAGGAAATATTTATAGTATTGGAGAAAATTGAATAAAGAAAGCAACCAAAGATTTTTACCAAATAAATGGATAATTATATGAAAAATACAGCCATAAAAGTATTTGAACAAAAACAAGTGCGAAGCATTTGGAATGAGGAGCAAGAGAAATGGTATTTTTCTGTTGTTGATGTTGTGGGCGTTTTAACGGACAGCTCTAATCCAAATAACTATTGGAAGGTATTGAAGTCGAGGTTAAAAAAAGAAGGAAGCGAGTTGGTTACAATTTGTAACCAACTTAAAATGCAATCTTCAGACGGAAAATATTATAAAACCGATGTGGCTGATACCGAACAACTTTTTCGTTTAATTCAGTCAGTCCCTTCTCCCAAGGCAGAACCGTTTAAACTTTGGATTGCCAAGGTAGCTCGTGAGCGAATAGATGAAATAGAAGACCCCGAAATTGGGATTGAGAGATTGATGGAAACCTACCAGAAAAAAGGGTATAGCAATGAGTGGATAAACCAAAGACTCAAAAGTATAGAAGTACGCAAAGAGTTGACCGATGAATGGGATAATAGAGGCGTAAAAAAAGGACAAGAATATGCTATACTAACCGATGAAATTACCAAAGCCTGGAGCGGATTTTCGGTAAAAGAATATAAAAAGTTTAAAGAATTAAAAAAGGAAAATCTTCGTGATAATATGACCAATTTAGAATTGGTGTTGAATATGCTCGCAGAGGCAACTACTACTGAAATAAGCAAAGAAAAAAAACCAAAAACATTTGCACAAAATAAAACCATTGCAAAACAAGGTGGTACTATTGCAGGCAATACTCGCAAAGAAATTGAAGAAAAAACAGGGAAAAAAATAGTGAGCAAACTAAGTACAAAAAACACAGTTCTTCCTAAAAAACTAAAAAACTAGAATAATGGCATTCCTACACGAAATATTTAATAATCCATTTGCTAAAAAAACATTAGCGGCAGTAATATACCTACCGTTTATGAATGACTTTTCGGCGATTGATTTATTGGATAGGATTAAATCACAATGTCAGATTGATTCTTCGTTTTGAAAAAATTATTGTCCGAAAGTTCCGTTCAACAATGAATTAAATCGAAACACTTTGAAAGTTAATCCCTCAAAGTGTTTTTTGTGGAGTGTTTCGTTTAATTCCTATGATGTTATAGGGCGTTTTTATTTTATAGAATAATTAGTTCCAGGTCCTGTTCCAAATTTCTCGATTAAGTTTTGTTTTATCAATTCTAGTAGAATCCGTTTTACCGTTGGACTTGGAATCCCAAGACGTTTTGCAATATCTCCAGATTTGCAACCTGCATTATTTTCAATAAATAATAAAATCGATTTTTCGCGTAGTGATAATCTTGTTTCAACACCTTTGCTTTCAAGTTTTATCATTAACTGTTTTTGAATATTCCCAAGAGCATCAAAAAAGAATTGAATCCATTCAGTCACATCCTCATTTGGTCTATGTGCTTGACAACTTCTTAAAACTCTATAATATTCAGTTTTTCGACTCTCTATTTCGTGTTCAAAACTTACATATTGAATCCATTTATATCCATTTTTCAGAAGGAGTAAGGTAGAAAGTAACCTGCTTAATCTTCCGTTCCCATCTTGGAAAGGATGAATACTAACAAATTCATAGGCAAACAATGCACATTTTACTAGTGGATGAGTTTCTTTGTCGTTAGCATACCAATTTATCAATTGTCTCATCGCATCTTGTGTCGGAAATCCTGCTTCTGTTGTTTGAAATATTATCTGTCGTGTTCCATCGGGGAATTTTGCTTCAACGAGATTGCTGTGTTGTTTATAGTCTCCTTTATGCCATTCATCTTTTTTACTGTGTTTTAGGAGAATATTGTGTAAATTTTTTAAACTATTTTCTGAAATTGGAATATCTTCAAAAGATTCTGAAATTAAATCTAATGTTTCGAAATATCCGACAACTTCTTGTGAATCTCTATCGACAATCTTAGTGATGTCAATTTCTTTAAGCAATACTTCAACCTCTTCGTTAGACATCTTTGAGCCTTCTATCCTTGTTGAAGCCCCCACACTTCGAACTGTTGCAATTGTTTTTAATTGCTTTAAACTCTGTCCTTCTTTTTTTTCTATTGATTCCCAAGAAGCATCAAACCTGTCGATTTGGCTTATTAGTCGAATAAGTTTCCAATTAATATTTAGTCTAAACGTATGTACCATATTTTCCATAAGGCAAAAATACAATAAAAATTCGATTTGATACGATATGATACGATTTTATTCGATAGATATTCGATAATAATAATACGATATGAGCCTAAAATATACGATGATGAGACGTTTTTTTTAATGCCCTATAACGGATGGTACATGTTGTCGGGGCGGATTTCGGAGAGCGTTCCTGTCCGATAGGACGGAACTGCGAAACGAGAATCCGCAGTTGGCGTACCACCGAACCCCGCCCTGCAATATGTACTTTGTTATGCATTGGCTTTATTCTTCAAATTTTTCTTTTTTATCAAATATTTTTTTCTCTACCTCATTAATCAAGTTTTTATTGTCTAATAATAGTTTCTGAATTAGTGATTTTATTTCCTCTTTGTCTTCATATTTTTCAGATAAAAAATTCACTTTTCTTGCATCACTGTAAAAAGTCCACCATTTCTTTCCTGTTGCATTTTTACTATTAGGAAGTGATTGCATAATATCAGCCAATATTTCTCTATTGTGCTCATTACCTGGCGAAATGACAAATTTCAATGACAATCCTTTTTCCCAATAAGTAACTTCAAATAAGAAACTCTCATTTCCTTTCCATCCATAAATGCCAGTCTTTGGAATTATTGAAGAAAGGTCTTTTGTCAGAAATCGTGCGTAGTACTTATTACAAGTTTCAAGTACATATCCTTCTTCTAAAATTGTTTCTTCAATTATTTCGCGTACTACTGCAATTTTGTCGGGAATGTTTTCAATAATAAAATCAATTGCTTCTTTATGATTTTTATAAAGTTCTTGCGCAAGTTTTACAGATTCATGCTCTTTCATAATATATCTATTTAATACGAGTAGATAATCTTCAATATAGTATTGAATTCTTTGTGATAATGAGTTTTTATAAACTGACAGGATAATTTCAATTATTGATTTTATTAGTCCGTAATCAATTGAAATATATTTGTTTGAATCTTCTTCGTCATTTGGATTAATGCCATTAATGGTCAGGAAGACAAAAGCCTTATTTAATTCGGGGAATGCATCGTTTACAATCTTTGAATATTTTATTAATTGTCTAGAGTGCTCCGATGAATCAACTTTATTTTCGATAACTATGACAAATTCCTCATGTTGAATCAATATGTCTATATTTTGCCATTCTCTAAATACACGAATGTTATGTAAATTAATCGTATCTAATGAAAATTCATTTGCCCATTCAACTTTCTCAGAAGAAAATATTTCTTTTAAAAACCATTTTATGAAAATTGTACTAAGATTATGACTTTCATTTGGTGTCATTAACCAAGCTAGAAAATTTGAATGTCGGATTTCCGTTTTTGTAACATTCAAAATACTAAAGAAATTAGGAGAATGAAGACTTAAAGACAATTCTTCCAATTTTGGGTCTTTTATTAAATTGCTCAATTCTGTCTTTGTATTATCCTTCATGTTAGTTTGTCTTTAAGCTTATGTATAACTTCCTTATAACCCTAATCCGTATTTCCATTTACTACGTTTATCTACCAATA
>CAZWCI010000042.1:0-12564 GCA_964632815.1 uncultured Lentimicrobiaceae bacterium
AAATTTGTTTATTCCGGATGAATTGCTTCGCTAGGACAAACGTCAGCGCACGCCCCACAGTCAACACAAATATCGGGGTCAATTGAATAAACATCGCCTTCAGAGATAGCTTCAACAGGGCATTCTCCAATACAAGATCCACATGCTACGCAGGAATCCGGATCAATTTTATAAGCCATAGTTTCTATGTTTTTGGTTAATAATTATCGAACGCAAAGATATAACAAATTTTCATTACATATAAGCGTTTTTTAGAAAAATCAATAATTTTCGGCTTGAATTTCGAAATAGGCCATTGGGTGTTCACAAGAGGGACAATTGGCTAACGCCTTTGTGCCTTCGTGAATGTATCCGCAATTACGGCAGATCCATTTCACCTTTTCTTCTCTTTCGAAAACAATACCCTTGTCAACATTGGCTAACAATTTCCGATAGCGGTTTTCGTGTGTAACTTCTGCTTTGGCAATAACACGAAATTTAGCCGCAATTTTAGGAAATCCTTCTTCATCGGCAACTTTAGCAAACCCTGGGTAGAGGTCAGTCCACTCTTCGTTTTCGCCTTCAGCTGCAGCAAGCAAATTTTCAGCGGTTGTTCCTATAATACCGGCAGGGTAGGAAGCAATAATTTCAACCATTCCACCTTCCAAAAATTTGAAAAATTGTTTGGCATGTTGCTCTTCCTGAGCTGCTGTTTCAGTAAAAATAGCTGCTATTTGTTCATATCCTTCTTTTTTAGCTGCTTTTGCAAAAAAAGTATATCTGTTTTTTGCTTGAGATTCGCCGGCAAATGCGGCCAATAAATTCTTTTCGGTTTTAGTTCCTTTGATTGATTTTTCCATAATAGATTTATTATTTATAAATACGAAACAATATTAATATTTAAAGATATTTTATTTCACAATAGAAAATTTCTTTACGATTTCGTTATTGTCACGTGTTCTGATTTTAGCTACATAAATACCTGCAGCCCATTTATTAACTCCAATTGTGGTTTCGTTACCGGTAACTTCATAAGAACCGATAGTTTTTCCAAACATATCAAAAATTTGAACTGAAGAAATTTCTTCTGAAGATTGAATGTTAATCATATTATTAGCCGGATTCGGATAAAGAGAAACTGAAGAAGAATTATTTTCCATTTCATTAATTCCTACTACATTTCCTTCAATAACTTCGAAGTCATCGATGAAAAGATAATATTGAACTTCATAAGCATACCATGCGAAATAATATGTCCCTGCTTGAGGAATCGTAATTGCTCTTTCAATTTGAACAAAATCGGTATTATCTATCAAAGTAAGATCTTCAATTAATGTAAGTTGGGCTTCGTTAGTTGTTTTTTCAGTTCCATAATAAATTTTGAAACTTGCTGTCGGAGAATTATACACTGCATATTCTAATTTAATTGTATATTCGCCTTCTTCGAAATCGAAGCAAGAGGAATATAGCCAGTCATTGGCTACAGGTTCGCCAGCAAAATAAGAAGCTCCGGTGTGATACCACATTTTATCGCTGCCGTAAGTAACTTGTCTCCAAGCAGCACCATCATTATCCACATCAACTGTTGTCCAATTGATAAAATCTTCATCATTAGTAAATTCGTTCAAATATGAAAAAGTATCAACGGCTGCAACTATTCCGGTATAAGCCCATGCTGAAGAGTCATTAGCTGTATTTTCATCACCTGTAAGCTCTACCCATGTGCGAACGGAGTCAATAGCAGGAATTGTTAAATCGGCAGGAGTTGTAAAAGTATAATTGTGCTCAGCTCCTGAAGCGATAGTAGCACTAACTGATTCTGAAACTGGAGTACTATTACCCACTTGATAATAGGCAACAAAATCTGAAATGGCATTTAATCCCACATTACGAAGTGTTACACCAATTGTTTCGTTATTCGTAAGTTCGCAACTGTAATCCGGAACTGTAGCCGAGATAAGACTCAAATCATTGTTTCTTGCAGTAATCACATTTATTTCATCTACAAAGAGGTATGCCATATTGGCGTTGCTAGTTGCTTTAAAACCAATATAATATGTTCCAGCGGTAGGAATGGTAAAGAATTCAGATCCTTGTGCAAAATCAGGATTTACTACGTTATTAAAACTCTTTATCAAAGTCATATCTGCCGGATTCGGACTTGTTCCAAAATATACGGAAAAAGCTTCAGGAGTATAATACGTATAAGAAGCATATTTAAATTCTAATGTATAGGTCCCTGCTGCTAAATCGAAGCAAGAAGAGAACAACCAGTCATTGGCAGCATTATCAGCATTATAAACATAATACCACATAGGATTATTTTCATAATCTACTCTCATCCAAGTGCTTTCATCTGCATTAACATCTTGAACACTAAATCCTTTATAAGAATCATCGCTACTAAAATCATTATAATAAGGAACTGTAGCAGGTGCCGGAACACCGGTAAAATACCAGTCGGTGGTATCGTTTGCGGGGTATCCATCACCAATCATTTCCACCCATCCACGAATAGAATCTGCATCCATCGCAAAAGTGAGGTCAGCTGGAGTAGTGAAAGTATAGATATATGAAGAATCACTCAGAATATTTACTCCAGAAACATTTTCTTCAACCGGAATTCCATTTCCTATTTGGTAAAATGCTTTAAAAGAGGTTATAGCGTTATTTCCGAAATTGACTATGCCAATTTCAATAGTTTCTGTGGCCGTTAAATTACAGGAATAATCTGGCACACCCAACCCAAAAACTTCTATATTATCATCAAAAACTTCTCTTACTGTAATATCATCTACCATAAAAAAGAACCCATTATCTGAGACATTATTTAAGGCAACATATTTTGAACCAGCAGGACAAACATATTCATAGTATGTCCATTCATCTTCGTTTTCTCCCAGTTCAACGAAAGGAAGGGTCGCGGGGAGAAATGTGAAGTTCGCAACATCATTCCCGGTTGTAGAGTATGCAATTCTGAATTTTTCTTGTTCTCCTTGGAAAGCTCTAGCATAGAATGAAATTTTAACATCTCTTAACCCACTTAATTCCGGGCTAATCATCCAGTTATTATTCGGACATTCTACTGTTTCAGTCTCACTAATTCTCTTAAAACTTCTGAAACAAGCAAAATACTGTTCTCCGGAGTATGGAGATGCGGTAGTATTTGTAAATTCAGGATCAGTCAAAGAAGGATTAAAAACAATAAATGCTTGGGGTTCAAGAACGCTATCCCATAAGTATCCCCCGATACGATAGGTGTTTCCTGAGTCTAGGTCCACAAATGTCCATGGCCCTGTGGAAGGATTAACTGAAAAAGGCTCATAACTTTCAACATCGTCGAAATAATATTGAGCTTTTGCTGCAAATAGAACCAAAAGCAGACTTAATAAAGTAATAATTTTTTTCATAATTGTATAATTTTCAAATTTATTATTGAAAAACAAAGATACAAAAAAAAATATACTAAGTATTTTGAAATGGGAAAAAAGTAAATTTAAAGATATTTTTTTTATAATTTATAGGATAAAATGATATTGAACATCACTTTTGGCATTGGATATTTAGATAAATCGGCCAATGGAATAATATAATTATTTGGAATAATGTTGTTTACAGATGAAACTAAAATTGTATAAAAGGAAACATTAATTAATTGATGGGTTAAACGATGGCGAACTTCAGTTAATAATTGAGGAGGGGAAAGATTATCTATCTTCTTTTCTATTAAAAAATTATCAATCGAAAAACCAGGTTCTTTTGTCTCTACGAGAGGAAATTCAAAAAGATTTCTCCAGATATCATTTTCTGTTCTTTGTTGAATAATCGTTTTTTGTTGCCGATCAATAAAAAATAGATAGTGAAAATACCTTGAACGGATATTTATTTTCTTAATCTTAATGGGAAGAGTGGTCGTTTGATTGTGATGATAGGCATAGCAGGATGAAATAAACGGACAATGATCACAATCGGGGTTTTGGGGCAGGCATTGTACGGCTCCAAATTCCATCATTGCTTGATTAAAATCTCCCGGTGTATAATCTTTCATCAGTTGGGTACATTTATCTCGTACCATTTGAATGGTTCCCGGAAGAGCAATGTCCTCAAATATTCCAAAATATCTAGACATTACTCGTAATACATTCCCATCAACGGCAGGATAAGGAAGATTAAAGGCAATGGAAGCGATGGCTGCTGCTGTGTAATCACCAACTCCTTTTAACTTTCGGATTTCCTCATATTTGTTTGGAAATACACCTTGATGGAATTTCATCACAATACCCGCGGATTCGTGCATATATCTGGCACGAGAGTAGTAGCCCAATCCTTGCCACACTTTAAGAACTTTTTCCTCTGGAGCTTCTGCCAAATCCTTAATGGTTGGAAAATGTTCAATAAAAGAGAGATAATAATTCCACCCTTGATTAACGCGAGTTTGTTGCAAAATAATTTCCGAAACCCAAATTTTGTAAGGATCGGTTTCATTCCTCCAGGGTAAAGTTCGCTGATTTTCGTAATACCAATTAAGGAGCGTCTGAGAAAAAGAAGTCATTTTTCTCGTCAATGTCAATTTTGGTTAATAATTTGGAAGAGTTCGTCCAATTTCGGTGTTAGAATTATTTCTGTTCTCCGATTTTTGGCTCTTGCTTCGGGGGTATCGGCATTTTCAATCGGGAAATATTCTCCTCTTCCGGATGCGGAAATTCTTGAGGGGTCTATATTTCCGTATTTTAACAACACTTTTACTACAGAAGTGGCACGCATTACACTCAAATCCCAATTATCTTTTATTTGAGCGGCACCTCTATAGGGTACATTGTCGGTATGACCTTCTATTAATACATTGATGGTAGTATCATTTTCTAAAATTTTGGCCAATTCCCGAATTGCAGCTTCTCCTTCTGCTTCAACATCCCATTTTGCAGAAGCGAAAAGTAATTTATCATTCATGGAAACGTAAACTTTTCCGTTTTTTTCATACACATTTAATCCACTCTCTTCAAAACCTTTAAGTGCGTTTGTTACTTTCTCTTTCAGTAACCTTACCTCTGCATCTTTTTGGTCCAAGATTTGTTGAAGTTCATTCAATCGAGCTTCTTTTGTCATTAATTCTGCACTTTTTGCATTTAATTCTGCTTCCCTCTCATTTAATTGTTCTTTGATTTTGTCCAAATCCTGTAATAGCTTATTTACTTCTGAATTACTGGACATATTCAACTCAGCAAAATCATTCATCAATTCATCATAGTCTTTTCGGGCTTTAGCATAATCTCTTTCCGATTGTCTTAACTTTCGGCTGAGTGATAAGGTGTCTTTTTTTAATTGGTCAACTTTTAATTTTAATTGTTCCGCTTCTTGTGCCAACTCCTTACTCATATTCTCATAATCAATTTTTTCGGAAGTCGTTTGAGCTAAATTTTCATTGCATTTATTATATTGCGTTTCCAATTCTTGATATTTTTGCTTGGTAACACATCCTGAAAAGAAAATAACGAAAGACAATAAACATAAGAATATGGTTGTTTTTTTCATAGCGAAAGAATTTTTATCATTAATATATTAATTCTAATTAACTTACAAAAATAAAAGAGAAGTATATCTAAGGAAATGATATTAACATAAAAATATAAACAACCGATTTTTAATAAAAAAGAGTCGTTTATAGAATAAAAGATGACAAATTATCTTCCGTCATTGCATTCGCAAACGGAGGTGAAAATGATATTGGTTAAAGGAAGAAGTCGCTCCATTTCTTCTAATTCTCTCTCTTTGAGAGGAATTTGTCTTAAATCTAGAACTCTTAAATTATTGGAGATTTGTTCTATTTCTTTGGGTAAAGTATAAAGCGGGTTATCCCAAGCATCAATCAGGGTCAATTTGTATAGGTTGGCAATAGTTATTGGTAAAGTTTCAATTTTATTGCGATTAATAATCAAAGATTTTAATTCTTTAAGTTGTCCGAGGGATTCGGGGAGATATTTAAGTTTATTATTACTTACATTTAAAAATTGCAAGCGGGCTAATTTTGATATATTTCCGTTAAGTTTCTTGATTTTCAATCCGGAAATATTTAATTCTTGCAGATTGTATAATTGAAAAATTTCTTCCGGAATAGAATCGTATTTTTTACATTTTCTCAATTTAAAACGAAACACATTTTCAGGTTCTGACAAAGCTTCTTCAATAGAAGTATAAATCTTTTCGTTCTGTAAATCCTCGGGAGAGCGTACTTGTGCGGTAGACATTATTACCGGGGATATCATTAAAAATGTAAGCCAAATGATTTTATTCATTGAAAAAAAATAATATTTCCTCTTTATAACGTTCAATTGCCAAGATTAGTTCTTGAATTGAGCTAAATTTTTTATCTTCATGGAATTTTTTCAGAATACGAAACTGAATTTCTTCTCCATAAATATCTTGATTAAAATCAAAAAGATGAATTTCGACAGATATGTTTTGTAAATTTAGTGTTGGTCTTGTCCCGACATACAGCATGCCGCGAATTTTTTGATTTCCTAAAAGTACTTCTGTTGCATAAACACCGGTGTCAATAGAACGGGTTCTGTCTATTAATAAGATATTTGCTGTAGGAAATCCATATTTTCTACCATTTTGGTTTCCTTGGATAACTTGTCCAATAAACCATGAGTGTTTACCGGGGATAGGCATAGTTTGTTTATTTGAGGAGCAAAAATACATAAAAAAAAACACAATTTTGAAATTTCAAAATTGTGTTTTTTCCATGACAAAAAAAACTTAGTAGCTTCTTCTTCTATTTTCGTAATTTGAAGATCTGTTGTCATCGCTTTTGTCGTGAGCTTGATTTACAACAATTGTACGACCATCAACTTCAGCGCCGTTGAGTCCTTCAATCGCTTTTTTTGCAGCTTCGTCGTCAAGCATTTCCACAAATCCAAATCCTTTACTTCTTCCTGAAAACTTGTCAGTGATGATTTTTGCCGATTCTACTTCTCCGTATTCTTCGAAGAATCCCTTTAATTCGCTTTCCTTAATTGAGTAAGGTAAGCTTCCAATAAAAATGTTCATAAAAATAATAAGTTAAAAATAATGCTGCAAAGTTACACTTTATTTTAAAGCAAAAAATAAAAAGAAGAAAAAAAAATTAAAATTGTATTAATGTACCAAAATTAAATTTTTATAATGATGTTAAAAGAAAAATAAAAGGGCTTGATTCTCTAAGAAAGAGGAGACTTTAAATTAAAAAGCAAAAATAATCTTCACGAAAAAGAAATTTTTATAAAAAAAAAGAAAATGAATTGAAAAATAGTTGTTTATTAAAAAAAAATGTCTATTTTTGGCAAAAAATAATCTCTATTTAATAAAATCAATTGACTTATGACAGCGGAACAAGAAAACACAGTAAGTTTTTTCAGATTTGAAGATCTAAGAATTTACGCAAAAGCATTAGATTACATTAATTGGTTGCATGGTGTAACTTCTTTGTTTCCAACTCAAAACGGAAGCAATTTAGCAGATCCTTTTCTAAAATCAGCTCATGCAATTGCACTCAATGTTGCAGAAGGGTCGGCGAGAAACAAAGCTCAATTTGTGTATTATCTCAAAATGGCGAAAAGTTCAGTAAGAGAATGTGTCGTTTATACAGAGATAGCGTATAAACTTTCTGCACTTTCGGATGACTCCAGAGATTACTCAAGAAATCAACTGATGGAACTTACCAAGATGATCGGCTCCTTAGTAGCTTCCCTTCAACGTTCTGTCCCCAACATCAAAGAAGGTGATGAGAACGATATGTAGTAAATGTAATTCTATCTGTCTATTTTAATTTTATTTTTTAAAATCTCTGAAGTCTATAATTTTACTTCATTTAATTGCATGTATCTGTGATTTTGGTTTGAATTTCAAATTAAAATCACTTTTTTATTTTTTGTCATTGTCTTAATAAAAAATAATTCTTAGGAAAAATCCTGCCCCAGAAAAAGTTCTTGCATTGCATATTTGTTTATTTTTGCAAAAGAAATTTCGATAAATAAATTATTCATATAATCTAAAAAAAATAACATCATGGCGATTGTAAAACCATTTAAAGGATTACGTCCTCCCAAAACCATCGTGGAACAATTAGCTTCTCGTCCATACGATGTATTAAATTCAGCAGAAGCCAGAATTGAAGCTCAGGGAAATCCTTATTCATTGCTTCATGTAACTAAAGCCGAAATCGACCTTCCTGAAGGTGTTGATGAACATTCCCAAGAAGTGTACGATAAAGTGGTTGAGAATTTTAATCTTTTTAAAAATAAAGGATGGTTGATTCCGGAAGATAAAGAAAAATTTTATATCTATGCACAAACAATGAATGATCGGACGCAGTATGGGATTGTAGGATGTGCTCATATTGATGATTATCTCAATAACAATATAAAAAAACATGAATTAACGAGAAAAGACAAAGAGGAAGACCGTATGATTCATGTTCGTATTACTAATGCAAATGTGGAACCGGTATTCTTCTCATATCCGGCTAATCAAAAAATCGATCAAATAGTATCAAAAATTACATTATCTAAGGATCCTGAATATGATTTTACATCAAATGATGGATTTGGACACCATTTTTGGGTGATTAATGATGATGATATCAATCGCGAAATTGTATCTATCTTCCAAAATGAAATCCCCTACCTGTATGTAGCAGACGGACATCACCGCACTGCAGCCGCAGCATTAGTCGGAAGTGAAAAACGGAGAAATAATCCTCACCATACCGGAAATGAAGAATATAACTACTTTATGGCTGTGATATTCCCGGATAATCAATTGAATATTATTGATTATAATCGTGTTGTTAAAGATTTGAACGGATTAACGGTATCTGAGTTCATAGAACGTCTTAAACCTTCTTTTGATGTTGAAAAAATGGGCCCTTCCATTTGTAAACCTTCGCATTTGCACGAATTTAGTTTTTATACGGAAGGAAATTGGTATAAAATGACTGCCAAGGAAGGAACATATAAGAATGATGATCCGATTGGAGTTTTGGATGTTACGATTCTATCAAATCTTGTATTAGATAATTTATTGGGAATTAAAGACCTGCGAACAGATAAACGAATTGACTTTGTAGGAGGTATTAGAGGATTAGGGGAATTACAAAGACGTGTGGATAGTGGTGAAATGAAAATTGCGTTTGCATTATATCCGGTTTCTATGCAACAATTGATTAACATTGCAGATTCTGGAAATATTATGCCCCCAAAAACTACATGGTTTGAACCTAAATTACGTTCCGGATTGGTAATACATGAATTAAGCTAATCCTACGTTGCATTATTATTAGACAAATTGCCAATGAAACTTTTGAAAAGGCTAGTGCGATACGTATTTCCATTTAAAAAATATGTAGTATTTATCTTTTTTGCGCATATTCTTTACTCCCTTTTTTCATTGGTTTCATTATCCATGGTTATCCCTTTTTTATCCATTTTGTTTAAAAATGTGGATAAGGTAACCGTTGAGCCCGAATTTTCTCTTTCTTCCGAATCGATTACCAATTTGTTTAATTATTACATGGGGAATATTATTGATACTAATGGAGAGATAACAGCACTTATAGCCGTGGCACTCTCCATGATTATTTTTTCTTTTTTTTCAAATATGTTCCGATATTTGGGACTATACTTTATGGCACCCATAAGAGCCGGGTTTATTAAGAATCTTCGAAAAGATATATACAAACAAATGCTCATACTTCCTTTATCCTACTATGCAAAAGAACGCAAAGGGGATATTATGAATCGTATTGGGTCGGATGTTCAGGAAGTGGAGTGGTCGATTGTTTCTATGTTACAAATGCTTTTTCGGGATCCTCTTCTGATTGTCGTCTATTGCGGCTCTTTGTTGATAATTAGTCCGGAACTTACACTTATTGCTGTTGTCCTTTTACCGATTTCGGGATATATAATCGCTTTTTTAGGAAAAAAGATAAAACGAAATTCTATCAAAGCTCAAGCCATTTTGGGACATCTTTCTTCCATTTTTGAAGAAACGATTGGAGGTTTGAGAATTATTAAAGGTTATAATGCTATTGACCATGCTTCAGAAAAATTCCGAGAAAGCAATCTCTATTTTTATAAATTAAGTAAAAAGATATACATACGAACGGAATTGGGCGGCCCGGTTGTCGAATTAATGGCAATACTTACCTTAATGGTTGTCTTGTATATAGGGGGAAGTCTTGTATTGGGCGAAAATACTTTAAATGGAGAATTGTTTGTATTTTATATTCTCATTTTTGCCCGTTTGATTCCTCCTGCAAAATCTTTAGTATCTTGCTATTATAATATCCAAAAAGGGTTGGCGTCTGCAAAAAGAATATATGCGGTCATTGACGGAGAAGAGCGTATTCTGGAAGTCTCTGATTCGATTTCTATTCAAGAACTTAAGGATAAAATTCAGTATAAGAATGTTACATTTTCTTATCAGGATGGGAATGAGATTCTTAAAAATATTAATTTTTCGTTGCAAAAGGGGAAAAATATTGCATTAGTGGGAGCATCCGGAGGTGGAAAATCTACGTTGGTAGATTTATTACCCCGATTTTATGATGCTACTTCAGGAGAAATTCTCATTGATGGTATTGACAATAAACTATATAAAATAAATGAGTTAAGAAATCTTTTTGGTGTTGTAAATCAAGATGTTATATTGTTTAATGATACCGTTTATCATAATATTGCTTTTGGAAAAAAAGGTATTTCCCGAGATGCAGTGATTGCAGCAGCCAAAGTAGCTAAAGCACATGATTTTATTATGGAAATGGAGAATGGATATGATACGATTATTGGAGATCGGGGTATGAATATGTCTGGAGGTGAGCGACAACGGATAAGCATTGCAAGAGCTCTCTTGAAAAATCCGGAGGTATTGATTTTGGATGAAGCAACTTCTGCTTTAGATGCGGAATCTGAATATTTAGTACAGCAAGCCATTGAAGAATTGCTCGACAAGAGAACAGCTATCGTCATAGCCCATCGATTATCTACCATCAGACATGCTGATCTTATTTTATTCATTGACAATGGGGAGATCATTGAATCAGGAAAACATCAAGATCTTATGGACCAAAAAGGGGCTTATTATAAATTTTGTTGTATGCAGGAAATGACACATTTATAGAGATGTATTTTTTTTGTATTTTTGCGCCCTTATGAAAAAAATCAGAAATTTTTGTATTATTGCTCATATTGATCACGGGAAGAGTACTTTAGCCGACAGACTTCTACAATTCACCAACACGGTTAGTGAACGAGATTTTCAAAATCAGGTGCTTGACAATATGGATTTGGAGCGAGAACGAGGAATTACCATCAAGAGTCATGCCATTCAAATGAATTATATTTATCAAGGAGAAGAGTATATCTTGAATTTGATTGACACTCCGGGGCATGTTGATTTTTCGTACGAAGTTTCTCGTTCATTAGCTGCTTGCGAAGGAGCTTTATTGTTAATTGATGCCACTCAAGGAGTTCAAGCACAAACAATTTCTAATTTATATTTGGCAGTTGAAAACGATTTAGAAATTATTCCTGTTTTAAATAAAATGGATATGCCTTCTGCAATGCCGGAGGAGGTGAAAGATCAAATTATTGATTTAATAGGATGTAAGGAAAGTGATATTCTTGAAGCCAGTGGAAAGACAGGGCAGGGGGTTGAGACGATTTTGAACTCCATTATTGAAAAAATTCCTGCACCCAAAGGAGACCCAAATGCTCCATTAAGAGCGTTGATTTTTGATTCTGTATTTAATTCATATCGAGGTATAATTGCCTATTTTAGGATTTTTAACGGAACGCTCAATAAAAATGATTTTGTTAAGTTTATTTCGACAGAAAAGGAGTATCATGCGGATGAAATAGGAGTATTACGTTTGCGACCGGATCCTCAAGATACTTTATCTGCGGGAGATGTAGGATATATTATATCGGGAATTAAAACTTCAAAAGAGGTTCGGGTTGGGGATACCATCACTCATGTGGATAACCCTTGTCTTGATGCCGTTTCTGGATTTAAGGAAGTGAAACCCATGCTGTTCGCCGGTATTTATCCAACGGATGCTGATGATTATGAAGAATTAAGGTCATCTTTGGAAAAGTTACAACTCAATGATGCTTCACTAACCTTTGTGCCGGAATCTTCTGCTGCTTTAGGCTTTGGGTTCCGTTGTGGCTTTTTGGGACTGCTGCATATGGAAATAGTACAAGAACGGTTGGATCGCGAATTTGATATGGATGTAATCGCAACCGTACCCAATGTTTCTTATAATGTAATTACTACAAAACAAGAATTAATAGAGGTGCATAATCCTTCAGGAATGCCTTCTCCAAATCTTATTGATCATATTGAAGAACCATATATAAGAGCTCAGATTATTAGTAAAGCTGAATATACAGGTCCAATTATGAAACTCTGTTTGGATAAGCGTGGTACTTTACTTAATCAGGTTTATATTGCGGCAAATCGAATAGAACTTACTTTTGATCTTCCTTTGGGAGAGATAATTTTTGATTTTTATGATAAATTAAAAAGTATTTCCAAAGGGTATGC
>CAZWCI010000043.1:0-12439 GCA_964632815.1 uncultured Lentimicrobiaceae bacterium
GACACCTTGTTCTTACAATCTCAGCTTACCGGTTGTGATAGCATGGTGGTTTTGTCGTTAACGATTCATCCTGTGGAATATACTGATTTTTCAGCTGTGGCATGCGATTCTTTTCGTTGGAATGACAGTCTGTATTTGCAAACCGGAGATTATACTCAATCCTTTTTCAATAGATATGGTTGTGATAGTATTGTAACCTTGCATTTAATTGTGAACTATACTTTGCCCGTAACCTATTTAACCGATACGATTTGTCAGGGCAGTAGTTATGCCAATTTTGGATTTGTATTACCGGGCGACAGCACGCAACAAGTCGGGAGCCGAAGCGACACCTTGTTCTTACAATCTCAGCTTACCGGTTGTGATAGCATGGTGGTTTTGTTTTTATTTATTGAAAGACCGTCTTTAATTGAAGGGAAATTAATACATCACATTTTGGTTTATCCGAATCCTGCACATCAATCAATTCAAATTGTAGGGAAAGAGATAGAGTGCATCGATATATACAATTCTATCGGACAGCAAATTAAATTTACAAAACCAGATAAGGAAACCCATATTATTATCCCAACACTTCAATATCCTGATGGGATTTATTTCATAAGAATAACGACTGTTTCGAATAGCATAATCAACAAGAAAATTATTATAAAACATTAATAATAAAGTCATATTTCACAAAAAAGGATTTTTTTTGGAGGAGATTATAAAAAAATGTATTTTTGCCATTGGTTTATTTTTATCTAAAAAAATAGCTATCAGTTAAAAAACAATCCAATTTGATATGATTATTAAAAATATAATAGAATTCTTAAAAGATGAAAACAGTGTCTTTATCAATGATTTAGGTCTTTTTAAGAAGGATTATGTTGGGGCGCAAATGGTTGATGGAATGATTAAACCGCCACATTATCGTATTATTTTGGAGAAATATGAGAGTGGTAATGGTTTCGCTTTCATTCTTTTTGTATCGAAGCAAGAACAATTGAGAATTGTTGAAGCGGACATGGCCATTAAGCAGTGGTTTGATGATTTAAAAAATAGGATATCTGCTACAGGAAGTGCAATCTATGAAGGATTTGGGGTGTTTCAACAAGGGAAAGATTCTTTTGAATTTAAATCTGATTTTATTAATGCTCTGAATATTGATTTTGAAGGGATGGAATCTATTTCACTTGAACCTACTCCAGTAGAAATAGAAGAACAGAAGGTTCCGGATAATATTTCTGATGTTCCTCCAACTCCAACAGTAATAGAGATTCCTGAAGCGGCTAAAGTGGATGAGCCCACTATTGAAGATACAACTTCGGTTGAGCATTTTTCAAAAAAAGGGAAAAAAATCGGAAGTCTTATTCTTTTTATTGGAATCATTTTAGGTTCTATCATTTTGATGCTCTACCTTTTTAGGGATATTTTAGAATTGAAGTGGAAAGAAATTAAATGGAAACAAGAGAATACGGAGCAAACTATAATTCAACCGCTGGATAGCAATGAAATATATGTGGAAAATGCTGTATTGCAAAAAGATTCTGTCGATATATCTGAACCTCTGACGGACTCTATAGAGAATGTTGCAGCACCAATAATTGAACCCACGGTTGTTGATGATTCCGGGACTTCCAAAGAATTTAAAAAGATAAATTTTGAAACAGGAAAGTACTATGTTATTGCCGGTAGCTTTGATACAGAAAAACGTGCCATACAACATGCTCTCATAAAGCAAAGGCAAGGATTTCATCCCGTATTTCTTTATCAGAAAGGAACGTATAAAATTCGCATTTGTATAGGAGTTTATCCGTCAGAAGACGAAGCTCTTCGTTCTATTCCCAAAGGTGCAGATTTTTGGGTTCTTAAATAGACGTATTTTCTTCTTGAAGCTTCAAAACAAATGCAGTTCTTGCAGGAATATAGAGCTTTAAATAATAATGATTGAAATCATTAAATGTTGCATAAAGCATATTTTCATCAATATTCCCATAGCCTCCGTATTTGGGATGATCGCTATTGAGTTTAATCTTATATTGTCCTTGTGGAACTGAAATGGCATAATCATAAAAGGATTGAGTCGGATTAAAATTAAAGACAAAAACTGTTTTTTCTCTTATGAAAGCCAGTACCTGATCGGAAATATTTTGACAACATAGAGTAGGGGTACCTTTTAGAATTTCGTATCGATTAATCATGTGAATCATGGCTTCATCGAAAAGATAGAGTTGGTGGTAGCGTAAGGTGTTATCATCCGCTAAATGCCATTGTCTTCGGGCATATTGATACGACCACTGATTCCCTTCGCGGGGAAAATCAATCCATTCAGGATGCCCGAATTCATTGCCCATAAAATTCAAATAACCTCCATTAGCCAAGGAAAGAGTGACAAGTCTAATCATTTTATGCAAAGCGATTCCTCTATCAACAATAATATTGGGTGTAAATACCGACATTGATGAATACATCTCTTTGTCAATCAGTTGAAAAATAATGGTTTTATCACCTACCATTGCCTGATCATGACTTTCAGCATAACTGATAATGTTTTCTTCATTCCGCTTGTCTGTCATACGAAAATAGATATCACCCACGTGCCATGATTCATCTTTTTCTAATTTAATGGTTTTTGTCCAAAAATCTGCAATGCCCATAGACATTCTGTAATCGAATCCAATTCCCCATTCCCTAACGGGAAAAGCCATTCCGGGCATTCCGCTGACATCTTCGGCAATAGTAAATGCATCAGGATTAACTTCTTTGACTACTTGATTTGCTAAGGCAAGATAGGTTATTGCATCTTCATCCACATTATTATCAAAATACTGTGTATAGTCAATAAAATCTACCCCAAGACCATGATCCCAATACAGCATACTTGTTACCCCATCAAATCTAAATCCGTCAAATTTAAACTCATCGAGCCAATATTTAATATTTGATAACAAAAATGTAATCACCTCATTTTTTCCGTAATCAAAACAACGTGAATCCCAAACAGGATGATATCCTTTAGTTCCGCTGTGGAAATAAAGATTATCGCTTCCATCGAATTGATTTAATCCTTCTTTGACGTTGGAAACAGCATGAGAATGAACAAGATCCAAAATGACAGAAATTCCCATTTCATGGGCTGCATCAATTAACTCTTTAAGTTCATCCGGTGTGCCAAAACGGGAAGAAGGTGCGAAAAAATTGGAAACCTGATATCCGAATGAACCATAATAAGGATGCTCTTGGATGGCCATCAACTGTATCGTATTATATTCTAATTTCTTTATTCTGGGTAAAATATAGGTTTTAAACTCCCAATATGTAGATGTTTTTGGTTCCTCTGAAGACATCCCTATATGTGCTTCATAAATCAGAGGATATTTTGGACGTTTGGGTTGAGGAAATTTCCATTGATAGGGCGCTGATGGATTCCAGACTTGAGCTGCAAATATTTTAGTCTCTTCATCTTGAACCACACGGGTAACATGAGATGGAAGTCGCTCATCTGCCCCATCTTGCCAAACAACCCATAACTTATATAAATCACAATGTTTTAGGAATGAAAGAGGGAGTTCAATTTCCCAATCTCCATTACCGATAGGGTGTAAGGAATATTCCGATTTAATTTGCCAATACGAAAAAGCTCCGTAAATGTATATTGCTGAAGCATTGGGTGCTTTTTCCCTAAAGCTCCAACTTGTTTCCCCTTTATGAAGGCCATAATAAAGATGATTATTGCAAAAATTTTTCAAAGGGGCTTTCCCATCCGTAAATTCCAATTCACGTAGCATCACTTTTTCATGCCGTTGCCTCAATTTCCTCTCAAAAGGCTTCAGAAGGAGATCTTTTTCAATTAATTTTGAGGAACGTAGTTTCATTGAATTGGGAAATTATGTTTTTGCAAATTTAATGAAAATATTATTTAATAAAGAATATTTTAAAAAGAAATTACTTTTCTCTCTCTTTATCAGATCATTCGAAAAATAAAATAGTAATCTATTTTGCAAACCGATCACGAAAATTATATAGCAAAATGGCAGTTGCAACAGAAGCATTTAAAGATTCGGCACGTGAATCAGAAACAGCCGGAATATGAACTTTTAAATTAATGAAAGATGATATAGATTCAGAAATTCCCATTGATTCATTGCCAATCACAAGAATATCATCTGTATGAAAATCAATCTCTGAAATTGATTTCCCTTCTAAAAAAGTTCCGATAACTCTTCGAGGGCGTTGTGTATTTTGGAAGAATTTCACTAAATCTGTATAAATAAGTTTAACTCTACAAAAAGAACCCATTGTAGCTTGTAGCGTTTTAGGATTAGTCAATTCTACACAATTTGCTGAACAAATAATGTATTTGAATCCAAACCATTCGGCAGTTCGTATAATGGTGCCTAAGTTTCCCGGATCGCGAATATCATCTAAAACCAATAAAGGAGATTGATCAGGAATATCTGTAAGCGTATAAATAGGAAATGAAACAATAGCCATCACTTCTTGGGGAGTATGCAGACAACTGATACGTTCCATCTCTTTTGATGTTACTATCGTAAATTTGGACTTATCTAACTGAGGAATCGCATGGGAACTATACCACTTTTCTGTTCCAAGCACCTCATGAACCAAAAAATCGGAATTTAATAAATCTAAAACTGATTTTGTCCCTTCCACAATACTTTGACGCAATTCTTCTCTGTATTTTTTTAAGTGCAACTTGCTTATTTCAGAAATTCTTTTTTTGGTCAACATTTTTTCACAATATTTTAAGAACATCAATATTTTTACGCAAAAATATAACTTTTTTTTAAAAAAGATAAAAAAAATCATTTTTCTAGTTGATTTTGAACAAAATATTATGTATTATTGCATAGGTAAAACTAATTAATTATTAATTTTATTAACTTTTTGAAAATGAGAAAAGTAATTGTTTATTTTTTCTTTTTTATTGCATTTGCGCAATTGAGTTTTTCACAAAACAACTCTTCGCATTCAATTAAAAACATTTTCATTCTTAATTCTTACCACATAACTCAAGGATGGGTTAATAAATTTGCAAGTGGATATTATCCATATATTAATAGTGAAAATTACAACCTATTTATAGAACAACTGAATGAAAAACGAATTCCTTTTTCGCCTGAAATTGGAGAATCGTTTGTTAATCAATATAATACCTTATATAAAAACATTCATTTTGATTTAATTGTAGCTTTAGATAATTCAGCACTTGAATTCCTTAATTCTCATATTGATGAATTGAATTTTTTAGAAGGAGTTCCCATTATGGCTGCCGGAATCAATTTTTTTGATTCTTCTATGATTTCAAATATTCCGGAAGCGATGGTTTTGCGTGAAGAAAGCGGAAATAAAGCGACACTTCTTGAGTTAATGCGTCTTTTCCCCCACGTAGATACAATTTATTGTCTCATTGATTATACATTAACCGGAAAATTGCTTCAATATGAAGTTAAAGAAGAAATTAAACAATTTAGAAAAGAATATAAAGGGAGCAATAAAGTTACTTTCTTATTTAATGAGGATGTCGCTTTTGAACAGATTTTAGAAGAAATAAAGCACTTACCTAAAAATAGTGCTGTTGTGGCTATTCTTTTTGAACGAGATATCCGTAAAATATATTATCCTCCTGAAGAGATGATACGTAGGGTTACTGAATCGACAAACCTTCCCATTTTTTCTACTTTTGATATGTATATGTACGAGAAAGTTTTAGGAGGTAAAATGGCTCGAGGAGAACAATTAGGAACCTGGCTTGGAGAAAGTATAGTACGCTTTTTTGAAGGGAAGAAACCTATTCTTGATGTTTCTTATGCTTCTCAACAATTGGAATGGACTTTTTCTTATCCGGCTTTGAAAAACCACAGAATTTCCATCAATACATTGCCTGAAAATTCTAAAATCTATTTTGAACCCATTCCATTTCTTCAACAATATAAAAGGATTTCTTTTATATTATTGATTTTGATTTTAATTACCTTAGTCGTAATTGTTATTTTCTTCATTTTTAATAAAAGACTTTCTCAAAAAGTGAAAGAACAAGTTAAAAATATTGAAGACCTTCTTATGAATTTAGAATATCTACGTAAAGAGATGCCCATTGGTTTTATAGAATTGGATTCACAATTCAGAATAAAATATTGGAATCAGAGTGCCGTCTCAATTTTTGGATTTTCCCCACAAGAAGCTTATGGAAAGAATTTATTTGAATTAACGGTTCTTCCGGAAGATAGAAGTAAAGTAGATCAAGTGATAGAAAATCTTCTTAAATATTCAAAAAAGACTTATGTTTCTCAATTTCTCCATAATAAGAATAAATATGAAGAAACGCTGAAATGTGAATGGTATTTTATTCAAAAAATTAATGAAAAGAATTCTTCTGCAATATATATGTGTATGGTCATTGATATTACAGAAAGTGAAAATTTGAAACAAGAACAAGCCTCTTTAGTAAACATGCTTAAAAGTATGATGTTGAACCAAGACAGATTTATTGCTTCATCTATGCATGATATTAAAAATATAATTGCGCCGATTGTAGGCTATTCTGAAATGATGGTTCTTTACGACTTACCACATGAAAAAATTAAAGATTTGGCCAATAGACTTAATAAAAGTACTACAATTTTGTCCAATGTGTTCGTAGAGATGATGAATATCAGTAAAGTCAAAGGCGAATTGATTCAAGCAACGCCAAGTGAATTTAATATTAAAGAGTTGGCCAATGATATTGCTGCCATGCTCGAAGAGAGTTATAAAAGAAAAGAGATAATCCTTTTGAATGAACTACCGGATCAAATTATATTTGCCGATTACGAAATGATCTATTCATTGTTAATGAATTTATGTAGTAATGCTGTAAAATTCACTCCTATAAAAGGAGAAGTCGTCATTTCAGGAAAAAAGATTTCGGAAATTCATTTTGAAGTTAGAGTTCAAGACAATGGAGTAGGGATAGACCTTGAAAAATTCAATCTAATGATGACCGAAAATAAGTATTTTACAACTAAAGGGACAGACGGAGAAGAGGGAACAGGTTTGGGACTCTTACTTTGTAAAGAACTTGCCATCAATAATTTTGGAGCACTCAGAGCAGAAAATAATGAAGAACAAGGGGCTTCCTTTTATTTCACTATTCTTCTTCCTGAAGCAAGCAACCTGTTCAAAAATTGGGAAAAAGCACCAAAATGGCTACATTAAAACAAGCTTACATTAAAAAAAAATGTACTTTTGTAGCATAATCTCATATCTAAAATTTTAAAAATGCTAATTATTGGAATTACCGGAACTATTGGAGCCGGGAAAGGTACCATTGTGAAATATTTAATTGAAAAATACCAATTTAAACATTTTTCAGTTCGTGATTTTTTGAAAAACAAAGCTCTTGACAGAGGAATTTCCACTCCTGACCGGGATGTTTTTACGAAGATTGCCAATGAACTTCGGGAACAGCATTCCCCCTCTTATATTGTTGATGAACTCTTTCAGCAAGCTATACGTGAAGGAAACAATGCCATTATTGAAAGTATTCGTTCTCCGGGAGAAATCACATCTCTCCGTAGTAAAGGAAAATTCATACTATTGGCTATTGATGCGCTTCCGGAAATAAGATATGCTCGAATTAGTGAGCGCAAATCTGAAACAGACCATATCTCTTATGAAACTTTTATTCAGAATGAACAAAGGGAAATGCAATCAAATAATCCCTATCATCAAAATATATCTGCCTGTATTTCTCAAGCAGATTTTGTCATTGAAAATAATGGGAGTATCGAAGAATTACAACACCAAATCGACTGTATTTTCGAACAATTAAATCATCCTTATGAAAATTAAGAACATTGAGTTTCTTCAGTCTGTAGCCGATTGGCGCAAATCTCCGCCCAAAAACTTTCCCGAGTATGCCTTTATTGGACGCTCCAATGTTGGCAAATCATCCTTGATTAATATGATAGCCAATAACTCATCCTTGGCCAAAATCTCATCAAGACCAGGAAAAACACAAACCATCAATCATTTCTTGGTAAATAATGAGTGGTTTCTTGTGGATTTACCCGGATATGGTTATGCCTCTATCTCAAAGGCAATGCGTGAGAAATGGGAAAAAATGATTCGCGGCTATTTCTTAAATCGTCAAAATTTGCAATTAGTATTTGTATTAATTGATTCCCGATTAGAACCTCAAAAGAAAGATATTGAGTTTATCAATCAACTTGGAGACATGTCCATGGCTTTTGCGCTGATATTTACAAAAACAGATAAAATCTCTGACCTAAGAGCCTCTCAAAATATTGAACAATTTAAACAAACACTTCTTGAAACCTGGGAAGAGCTTCCCCCAATTTTTAAATCTTCTGCCTTAAGCAAAAAAGGAAAAGAGGAGATTTTAGAATATATAGAGCAAATTAATGGCGCTTTTTATGAAAATCAGAAATAATGATTCGTGAATAAATGAAATATATTGTATTTTTGCCGATAGATTAATCATGATGTATTAATATTAAACAGAATAAAAATGATGAAAAAGTTTTTTTTAATTATGGCCTGTATGGCATTTGTAACAATTGTCTTGGGGCAAACTTCCAAAAAAGATAAAAACAATTCCGATATGACTTCTTTAATAGAAACCTATTGGATTTTGCAATCTATTGATGGAAAACCTATTAGTGGAACATTTGACATTACGCCCTACATTCTTTTTGATAAAGGAAATTTATATTATGGAAATACCGGTTGTAACTCTTTTTTTGGAAAATTTACTTCCAAAAAGAATAAACTTAAAATGAAATATAACGGTGCAACCAAAAAAATTTGTGCCAATATGACAACTGAGACCATGTTTCTTAAAGCTTTGAAACAAGAAATATCCAATTATAAAATTGAAGGAGATATTTTGATTTTGTTGTCCAAAGATCGTGAAATTATGAGATGTAAAGTTGGAGAAAATCCAAATAAAGGTGGAAAATCAGATTTAGAGAATATTGAAGTGGCAACTCCAAATCAAAATCAAGATAAGTCAGAAAAAGAAGAAGAAAAAGAGGTTGAAGATTTTAGAGATTAATTGATTGTTTATGAATCCGGAAAATATTATTAAGCAGGCCTTGGCCGAAGATATGGGTAGCGGGGATTATTCCTCGCTATCGTGTATTGAGAAGTCCTCATATGGGGAAATGGAACTGAAAGTAAAACAAAATGGGGTTATTGCAGGAATTGAAGTTGCCAAAATGGTTTTTCACGAAGTAAACCCCGATTTGACTATTAAGACCTTTCTGCAAGACGGAGATGAAGTGAAGATTGGAGATATTGCTTTTACAGTAAAGGGCTCCGCACAAAGTATGTTAACCGCCGAAAGAACTGTCCTTAATTTCATGCAGCGAATGAGTGGAATAGCTACTTCAACTCGTTTTTATGTAAATATGGTTAAGGGTATGAAAACGAAGCTTTTAGATACTCGAAAGACCACTCCAAACATGAGATATTTCGAAAAATATGCTGTAAGGGTAGGAGGAGCCGAAAATCATCGTTTTGGATTGTTTGACATGATTATGCTGAAAGATAATCATATCGATTTTGCAGGAGGAATTGAAAAAGCAATTGATGCTACGCACCATTATCTTAATGCCCATGGTTTAAATCTTAAAATAGAAATTGAAACCCGAAATTTAGAAGAGGTTAAACGTGTAATCAAACACGGAGGTGTGCATAGAATTATGTTGGATAATTTTAGCCCTAAACTTATAAGTGAAGCATTGCTCCTGATAAATGGTTTATATGAAACTGAAGCATCCGGTGGTATCACAATCGATACTTTACGGGACTATGCCGCCACAGGAGTAGATTATATCTCAATAGGCGCACTTACCCATCATATTCGCAGTCTTGACTTAAGTTTGAAATTCAAAAAATAATCTCTCATAAATACTTGAGAATATACTATTTGAAATATTAGAACGTTAGTCTGATAATCCTATTTAGAGAATATCTTAATGAAAAAAATTGTTTTTCTTTCCGGTGCAGGCATTAGCGCGGAAAGTGGAATTAGTACCTTCCGCGATTCCGGAGGATTGTGGGAAAATTATGATATTCAAGAAGTTGCCTCTATCGAAGGTTGGTATCGTAATCCTGAACTGATGATTCAGTTTTATAACGAAAGAAGACAACAATTGGGGACGGTAAATCCCAATAAAGCACACAAACTTATTGCAGAACTTGAAAATCGTTTTGATATTACTGTAATTACTCAAAATGTAGATAATTTACATGAACGTGCCGGCTCATCCAACATTATTCATTTGCACGGAGAATTAACCAAAGTGTGTGCAGAAGATAAGTCTTGTGTGACGGATATTGGCTATCGTGCCATGAAATACGGAGAAAAAGCTCCCAATGGTCAATTATTTAGACCTTTTATTGTTTGGTTTGGTGAAGATGTCCCGAAATTTTATGATGCTATAGAAGTAATGAAAACAGCTGATATCGTTGTTATTATTGGCACTTCTCTGAAGGTTTATCCAGCAGCGGGCTTGTATGATTATGCCCCAAATCAAGCTCCCATTTATTTGATTGACCCGAATGAAGTGACTTCCATTCCAAAAAAAATAGAAGTAATTAAGGAAAAAGCAGGAGCCGGAATGGAACTGCTTCTAAATAAGTTATCATTAATCTATTAATAATCAACTACTATGAAAGATCAATTTGACCCGTATCCTCGTAAAAGATTTCATCATTATGCGCTCCCCATATATCTTGCCCTCGCTTTTGTTGCCGGAATGGCAGTCGCTGTCTATTTTTTTACATCCAATAAAAAAGTATTCTATGATGAAAGTAAAAAAATGGAGGAGATTTTGTATTATATTGACAAATATTATGTTGACAGCGTAGATACCAAAGAGCTCTTTGAAACGACCATCAATACAATGCTTCAAAGTCTTGATCCACATTCTTCATATTCCAATGCTGAAGAAAATAAAATGCTGGTAGAGTCTCTTGAAGGAGCATTTGAAGGAATCGGAATCCAATTTTCTATTATGGAGGATACTGTAACTGTTATCGCTACTGTCAGCGGAGGACCTTCTGAAAAAGTTGGAATAAGAACCGGAGATAAAATAATGACCGTAAACGGAAAAAATATCGCAGGAATCGGTATTAAAAATGAAGAAGTCATGAAGTTGCTTCGAGGTGAAAAAAATACCAAAGTAAAACTGGGCATTAAGAGAATGGGATTTAAAAAGTTATATAATTTTGATTTATTGCGTGATGTAATTCCGACTTATACGTTAGACGTTGCTTATATGATTGATAAGAAGACAGGATATGTTAAGATTAATCAATTTGGAGAAACAACCGGAAAGGAATTTGCAGATGCATTAATTCGTTTAAAGTCTCAGGGAATGAAAAAGTTAATTTTGGATTTAAGAGGTAATCCCGGAGGCTACTTAGATGCCGGAATTCTAGTGTGTGATGAACTGCTCCCAAAAGGTGATATGATTGTCTATACAGAAGGATTGAAAGTAAAAAGTGATAAAATTCATGCTACTTCTTACGGTAATTTTGAAGCCGGAGAATTGGTTGTCCTTATTGATGACTTTAGCGCTTCTGCAAGTGAAATTGTGGCCGGTGCCGTGCAAGATAATGACCGAGGAACTATTGTCGGAAGACGCTCTTTCGGCAAGGGGCTTATTCAACGTCAAATAGATTTGTCGGATCAATCTTCTTTGAGAATTACTACTTCACGATATCATACCCCAAGTGGTCGCTGTATTCAAAAAGATTACCACAATGGGACAGACGAATACAATGAAGAACTCTTTAATCGATATATTAACGGGGAAATGGAGAGTGCTGATAGTATTAAGTTTGATCCGGAATTGCAATATAAAACTATAAAAGGAAGAACTGTCTATGGGGGAGGAGGGATTATGCCCGACTTTTTCGTTCCGGTGGATCGGGATTCTAATATGACTGCATTCTACCAACTCCTAAATTCCGGAGTTTTATCTCAATTTGCATTTGATTATACCTCAAAGAATCAAAATGTTTTGAAAAATCAATTTCCTAATGTAGCTACTTTTTTGAAGAATATGCATGTCAGCGAAACACTCTATCAGGAATTGATTGATACCTACAAAAAACAAAATAATGATGTATTGAAAGATATTAATCGCTTATCCAAAGAGGAAAGTAAATTATGGCTTAAAGCTTTTATAGGAAGAATTTTATATCAGGAAGAGGGCTTTTACCCGATTATCAACCGTTCGGATAAAGTGATTCTCAAAGCATTGGAATTGTAATCTTGCTTTTTATATATTCCTAATTTGTCCCGATATGATTTCATAAGGGAAAAATTATCGCAATGATGCAAAGACGCAAAGTTTTTGCCATCCGATGCGTGAGGAGGTAGGTGGAAAGCCCGCAAGGTCCGGGAGGCGATGTGCCGCTG
>CAZWCI010000044.1:0-12325 GCA_964632815.1 uncultured Lentimicrobiaceae bacterium
TGATAATCTTGTTTTAAGATATCAATAAATTGTTCTAAAAGAGATTTTGTGTCATAGTTTATACCGGTAATCATTTTTAAGGAGATCGGATTTGGAATGGTAGGAGAGAACTTCACTTGATTAACATTAAGTCCAATGCCGGCAATCGTCCTACTAATACATTCTCCTTCAAGAAAATGTTCAATGAGAATCCCACCAATTTTTTCGGAACCTACATAAATATCATTAGGCCATTTGATCTGAACTTTTGGAAGGTAACGTAATAGTAATTTTCGAATTGCTAATGAAAAATATTGATTAAAAATGAATTGAGATACAGGTGGAAGGGGGGGGGTAAAGTAGATGCTTGCCAAAATATTTGCTCCGTGGCTACTCTCCCATGTGTTTGTTCCTTGTCCTCTTCCATGAGTCTGTTCTGCGGTGTATACTGTATAAAATTCGGGTAAATTATTGTTAGATAAAAGCTTGTCTTCTGCCAATTTTTTAAGAAAATTATTGGTGGAATCAGTAGTGTCAATAAAATGAAATAATTTTTTTTTCATTTGACAAAAATAACTATCTTTGCCCAATAATTTAGTGAAAAGATGAAAAAAATCAGATTGTTTTTATTTGCAATGCTTGCAGTTGCTTTTTCCTCCTGCTATGACGAAACCAATGAGTTCGCTGAAAGTATGTTCACCAATGAAAAAATATCAAATGCATTGAAAAGTTGTTTGAAAATTTCAAAGGATACGGCTGTGAGTAAACTCTGTATTTCTAATGGTTTTTATGAAAATGAAGGTTATTATATTGATTTTCCTCAAGGATTGAACCAAATGGCTGATACATTAGCTGTATATGGGGATGAAGATCTTGTTGATTCCTTGGTGTTGAAAATGAATCGTACCGCTGAAACTATTGGAAATAATATTTCTCAACAATTTAATTCTACGATTACGGCAATCTCATTTTCCGATCCTAATGAAATTTTGAATGGAAGTAGTATTTCCGCAACTTCTTATTTGAAGTTATACAAAGAAACGGCACTAATATCCTCTCTTAAAACCGAGATTGAAAATACAATGAATGCCAATGGAGGGAAAGCCTATTGGGAAGATGCGATTTCAACATACTACCAAAGGACCTCTGTTCCGATTTCCTATGATTTATATCGTTATATGTCTGAAGAGATAATTTCGGCAATCTTTGCGGAAATGGAAAAAGAAGAGGACAATATTCGCACGCTCCCCGAGCATAGAGTGACTACGGAATTGGAGGAAGTGTTCGGCAATTAATTCTTTTGAATGTTGAATTTAATGTTAGACTATAATTAATCTTGATTTATGAGAACGGAAAAACTTTTTTCAGGAAAAACATTAGCTATTTTATCCGGAGGTGGTGATACCCCGGCTATTAATTCTAGTATTGAATGTGTACGGAATCGTGCTTCTATGCTTGGTTTCAAAGTTTACGGAATTCAACGGGGATGGAAAGGCCTTTTAGGTAATGGCGATGTGGTTGATCTGACAAATATTCCATATAACGGAATTTATGGAGGCACAGCACTTCTGTCGAGTAGAACAAATCCTTTTCCGGGAAAGAAAAATACAGAAGACCGTTCTGAACAAATATTAAGAAACATTGAACGATATAAAATTGACGTTTTGGTAACCATAGGGGGAGATGATACGAATGGGGCTGCCAAAAAATTGTATGAGCAATACGGAATTCCGGTTATCGGTTTCCCTAAAACCATTGATAATGACCTGCGGACACATACATTGCATCATTACGGAGGTCAACAAAATGAAACCGTACTATGCCCTGGTTTTCCTTCGGGAGCATTGGCCATTAAGAAATTAACAGCGAAATTGCATACAACCAATGAATCTCACCAACGAATTATGGTTCTTGAAGTGATGGGAAGAGATGCCGGATGGTTGACAGGAAGTGCCATTTTCGGAGGAGCACAGGTTGCCCTTATTCCTGAAGTTGAAATGACGAGAGAACGTAAGGATTTCTTTTTCGAATTTGTCAAGGAAAAATATATGAGATCTCCCAAACGAAGTTTGATTATTGCTGTTTCGGAAGGCGTTCGTTGGTGGAATGAGGAAAAACAAACGTTGGATATGGTCTATGCCAGTCCTGATTTGGATGAATATGGACATCCTCGCTTCGGAGGAATCAGTGGAGTAATTGCTTCCGAAATTTCCAAAAAAACCGGTATTGAAGCCCGGGGACAAATTTCAGGATATATTCCCCGTGCCGGAAAATGCTCTGAATATGATCGCAGATTAACCTCCACACTTGCCGATAAGGTGGTAGACCTTTTGTTGAGAGCTGATTATGGAAAAATGCCTGTGATGAAAAATATAGTTCCTTATGCCGAACTCGAAGAGTACCATACCAATGCCATTGAAATGGGCAATATAGGCAATTTTCCTCTTCCGGAAGATTATTATAATCCCAATGAATTTTATTTCACCGACCAATATATAGATTTCTTATCCAATATTCTTGGGGCGCCTTATCGCATGGAGTTTGATTATGAATTCCCATTGGTTATCCCTCATTAATATATATTAATCAGTTAATTAAATTAAATTATGAGTTCATTTATTTTAGAAGGTGGGACAGCATTACACGGGGAAATCACACCCCAAGGAGCTAAAAATGAGGCATTACAAGTGCTCTGTGCCGTGTTGCTGACAAAAGAACCCGTCGTCATTTCAAATGTGCCAGCAATTTTAGATGTACAACGATTGATTTCAATTCTCGCTTCAATGGGTGTTGAGGTTACGAAAATAGATGAGCATACCTACCGATTCCAAGCGGATAAAATAGATTTTGATTATTTGCAAACTCAAGAGTTTATCAATACCTCTGCTTCGATTCGGGCTTCTATTATGTTGTTGGGACCATTGTTGGGAAGATTTGGTAAAGCATACACATCAAAACCCGGTGGTGATAAAATTGGCAGACGTCCTCTAACAACTCACTTTGAGGGATTTGCCCAACTTGGAGCTGTACTCAAACAGCCAAATCACTACATGTTTGAATTGTCAGCCAATCCGCTCCGAGGAACTTATATTCTTTTGAATGAAGCTTCCGTTACTGGAACCGCAAATATTGTGATGGCTGCTGTACTCGCAAAGGGAGAAACAACTATCTTTAATGCCGCTTGTGAACCATACGTGATTCAATTATGTAAAATGCTCAACAAAATGGGGGCCGATATTACAGGAATAGGTTCAAATCTGTTGATTATTAAAGGTGTTGAAGAATTATCGGGATGTGAGCACAAAATTCTGCCTGATATGATTGAAATAGGTAGTTTTATTGGAATGGCTGCCATTACCCGCTCTGAAATAACTATTCGGAATTGCGCTTATGACCAACTTGGTATTATTCCGTACATCTTTTCTAAATTAGGTGTCCGGTTAGAACGTCAAGGAGATGATATTTATATTCCGAAACACGAAACGTATGAAATTGATACCAATATGGATGGTTCCATCCTGACCATTTACGATGCTCCCTGGCCGGGATTTACTCCGGACTTGATAAGTATCGCATTGGTTACTGCAATTCAAGCTAAAGGAAGTGTTCTGATACATCAGAAAATGTTTGAAAGCCGACTCTTTTTTGTCGATAAACTTCAAGAAATGGGAGCCCAAATTATTTTATGTGACCCACATCGGGCAACGGTTATAGGACTAGACCGCAAATATAATTTGAGAGGAACGACCATGGCTTCTCCCGATATACGTGCAGGAGTAGCCCTTCTTATTGCAGCACTTTCCGCCGAAGGTGTTAGTAAAATTCAAAATGTGGAACAAATAGACCGCGGTTACGAAAATCTTGTACAACGATTGAATAAACTCGGAGCCAATATTGAAAGAATAGTATAGTAGGGTAGGTTTTCAGAATTGGATTGTTTAAAAATGTGAACAGTATGAATATAAAATTGACAGCGGGGATTTTGATTGTAATGAGTTTTATGCTTTATGCTTGTAATTCATCTGAATCAGGAAAAGATGCCGATAAATACTGCGATTCTGTAATTGTTATCCAAAATCGTGCCATTACACAATTAGACAGCTTTTTCCAATCCACACGTTATAGAAATTATTCTTCAACAGAGTTTTATAAGAAAGCTCAAGACGAAACTATCCGACAAATAGAAGCACTTAAAAAATTGGGGAATTTTCATGAAGATAACTCTTTACATATAGCATTATTACATGTTTTAACAGTGACGGACCAAGTTCTTAAAGAAGAAGGAAAAGTTATTCTTGAATTAGATGAACAACTGCTTGCGAAATATGATAAACAGAAAGTTGATCAATTGGATAGCATTGAAAATAGTGCAATTCTGAAAATTCAAGCCGCCCAGTTGTTTTTCGATTCGGTACAAGTTCAGTTTTTAACTCAATACGGATTCGATGTGGTCGCTGACACAACTCAATATACAGTAAAACCCGATTTGGAATGAAATGTAATTATCATACACACTCCACCTATTGTGATGGTAAAGAACCCATGGCTCTATTTGTCAAGAAAGCTGCCGAACTCCACTTCGACCACTTGGGCTTTTCTTCTCATGCCCCGATAGATTTTAGAAATGATTTCGCTATCAAGGAAAGCCATATCCCAACTTATACTCAAGAAATTGAAGATCTTAAATTGCAATTTCCTTTAGTTCAATTATTTAAAGCACTTGAATGTGATTTTATTCCCGGTATTTCTAAGCCCTTTTCTTATTTTAAGGATAAATATGCTTTAGATTATATCATTGGAGGAGTCCATTTAGTTGGAAATAATTTAATGGAAGAACTCTGGTTTATAGATGGTTCTAAAAGAGAAATATATGACTCGGGTTTGGAGAAATTCTTTAAGAGGGATATTAAAAAAGCGGTAACCGCCTTTTGGGAACAAACTTTTGAAATGATTGAAGTCGAAAAGTTGGATATCATTGCTCATTTGGATAAAATCAAAATGCATAATCAAAATCGGTTTTTTTCAGAAGATGAATCTTGGTATCGAAATCTCGTTTTTCATGCTTTATCCTTAATTAAGAAAAATAATATTATTGTTGAAATTAATTCCCGTGGCTTGTATAAAGGGCGTTGTAATTCTTTTTATCCATCCTCATTTGTGATTGAAAAAGCATCGCAAATGGGAATTCCTTTTTTAATTAGTAGCGATGCACATCTCTCTTCCGAATTGCTGCTTTATTATGAAGAAGCTGTTCAAGAATTAATAAATCATGGAGTAACCTCTCTCATGGCCTTTCATAATGGAGAGTGGAATGCTTATGATATATGTTGATTTTTTATTTAAAAAAAATATATTTTTGCAGAGAACGTAATTTTGGGCTCTTTATATTCTTAAAATAATAGAAAATGATGAATAAATACGGAAGCCGTGTTTCAAACAAAAGCAGAGGAAAAACAGAACGCTCTAAATGGATTAAACCTTTTTGGATCTGTTATTTGGTAATGCTTTCGATTCTTTTTTTGCTTTTCTTCCTCATTGCACAAGGCTGGTTGGGGTTTATGCCTTCGTTCGAGGATCTTGAAAATCCGAGAACTAATCTGGCAACTGAAGTCTATTCCGAAGATGGAGAGTTACTGGGAAAATATTATATTGAAAACAGATCCAATAGTAAATATTCGGAATTGTCCCCCAATCTGATTCAAGCACTCATTGCAACCGAAGATGTGCGTTTTTACAAACATTCCGGAGTCGATGCACGTGCATTGGTTCGAGTTATGGGCGGATTGATGACCTTCAGTCATAAAGGCGGTGGAAGTACTGTTTCACAGCAATTAGCCAAAAATCTTTTTCCCCGTAACCCTAATGCCGGTATCGGTAAATTAATCCTTACAAAATTAAAAGAATGGGTGGTAGCCGTTCGATTGGAACGAAGTTATTCCAAAAACGAAATCCTTGCCATGTATTTTAATACGGTGGATTTTGGTAGTAACTCTCTAGGAATCAAATCTGCAGCAGCAACCTATTTCGACAAAACACCAGCCAATCTTACTGTTGAAGAATCTGCATTGCTTGTAGGAATGCTGAAAGCCCCGACGAAGTATAACCCCCGCAGGAATCCGGAAAATGCTATTAATCGAAGAAATACGGTTCTGCATCAAATGGAAAAGTACGATTTTATTACGGAACCGGTCTATGATTCCATCAAAGCAATGCCGATTGATATTTCTAAGTTTTCCACCCAAACTCATATCTCTGGAAAAGCAACCTATTTCCGTGAATATCTTAGGTTGTATCTCAATAATTGGTGTAAGAACAATCCGAAAGAAGACGGAACATTGTATGATATTTATAAAGATGGATTGAAAATTTATACAACCATCAATTCTAAAATGCAACAATATGCTGAAGAGGCAGTATTTGAACATGTATGCGAGTATTTGCAACCAATGTTTTTTGACCACTGGAAAGGTCGTGAAAATGCCCCTTTCTTCAGAATTTCTGAGGGGGAAACCGAACAGATTTTGGTGTCTGCCATGCGTCGTTCAGAACGTTATGAAATGATGAAAGCGGCCGGACATACCGAAAAGGAGATTCGCGAGGCATTCGAGAAACCTGTAAAAATGAAAGTCTTTTCCTGGAAAGGAATGAAAGATACTGTGATGACGCCTATGGATTCTATTCGTTATATGAAGACTTTTTTGCATTGTGGCCTTATGGCGATGGATGTCAATACCGGCTACGTGAAAGCTTATGTGGGAGGTGTTAATTATCGTTATTTTCAATTTGATCACGTGAAGTTGTCTAAACGTCAAGTGGGCTCGACTTTCAAACCTTATGTCTATACGGTTGCCATGCAAAATGGAGAGTATGATCCTTGTACTTTAGTTCCTAATGTCCCCGTTACATTCTCTCCCGGCGATTGGGGCGTGATAGATTCTTGGACTCCTAGAAATTCTGGTGATTATAAAGAGGGACAAATGCTTCCTTTGAAAGAAGCTCTTGCCCACTCACTTAACCAAGTATCCGCTTTTCTGATGAAACAATACGGACCTCAGTCGGTTATTCAATTGGTACGTGCAATGGGGATGACCAGCGAAATTCCCGAAGTGCCGGCAATCTGTCTTGGTGCATGCGAACTTACATTATACGAACAAGTGGGCGCCATTAATTGCTTCCCCAATCAAGGAGTCTATGTGGAACCTACTTTTATTACCAAAATTTGCGATAAGGAAGGAAATGTGATTAAAAGCTTTACCCCAAAAACAAATGAAGCGATTGATCAGATTACTGCTTTTAAAACGGTTCGGCTTATGCAAGGAGTTGTGGATTATGGAACCGGCTGGAGTTTACGTGGAAATAAATACCAACTCTCATTTCCGCTCGGAGGTAAAACCGGAACTACCGATAACCAATCCGATGGTTGGTTTGTGGGATACACTCCGGTGCTGACTTGTGGTGTTTGGGTTGGCTGCGAAGATAGAGCCGCTCACTTCCGTTCCATTTCACTCGGACAAGGAGCGCGTACCGCACTTCCCGTGTTTGCACTCTTTATGAAGAAATGCTACAACGATAAAGATTTACCCTATTATAAAATGTTGGAAAATCCTGAAAAATATCCCGGTATGCATTTCCAAGTTCCCCAGGCATTTACCGGAGAATCCACTACCGGTTGCGAAAGTAAAGAACAAAAAAAGAAACCCGATTTTGATTAATCATTTTTTTACAATCCTATGAAATTATCTATTGTTATTCCGGTCTATAATGAAGAAAAAACAATCCATCTGATTCTCGATAAAATTTTGGAGGTAAACTTAATTGGAAATTTTAAGAAAGAAATTATTCTGGTTAACGATTGCTCCAAAGATACCTCGCAACAAGCAATTGAACGCTATATACAAGAACACCCCGAAGTGGAAATGAAGTATTTCACTCAGCCTTGTAATATGGGTAAAGGGGCTGCACTCCATCGTGGATTTGATGAGGCTTCCGGAGATTATATTATTGTACAGGATGCCGACTTGGAATATGATCCCCAAGAATATAATTTGCTCCTCAAACCTATCGTAGATGGCTTCGCTGATGTAGTTTACGGATCTCGGTTTATGGGCGGAAAACCACATAGGATTCTCTTTTTCTGGCACTCCATTGGAAATAGATTTTTGACCAGAATCTCTAATATGTTTACCAATCTGAACCTTTCGGATATGGAAACATGCTACAAACTCTTCCGTGCCGATATTATTAAGTCTATATATTTCATTGAAAATAGATTCGGCTTCGAACCCGAAGTGACAGCCAAAATTGCCCGTTTTAAAAATATTCGCATCTACGAAGTGGGAATCTCCTATTATGGAAGAACCTACGAAGAAGGAAAGAAAATAGGATGGAAAGATGGTTTTAGAGCGATTTATTCTATTTTGAAGTATAATATCTTTTCCAGAAGATACTTGAAATAAAATATTCTTAATTCAGAAAGTATATTTGCTTCTGATTATTGTGTATAATTTTTGAAAAAAAATGAAGTTTCCCCATATTTTGGGGTAATACTTTCAAATCCTTTTTTTGTATCTTTGCAACTTCAAAAAGAGAACCTAATCCCTTATTGTCTAAATTTAATACAGACCTTATCCCAAAATTCCCAAAAACATGGAAGACGAGAAAGATGTTATGGATGAAAAGAATCAAATTGAACCCGTAACCGGAGGAGAACCATCGGAAGAATATAATTTGCATAAAATTATCCATGTTCAAAGTATGTTTGAGAAGTGGTTTCTGGATTATGCTTCTTATGTGATACTTGATCGTGCGTTGCCTGATGTATTCGATGGACTGAAACCTGTTCAACGCAGAATTCTCCATTCGATGGATGAATTGGAAGATGGTCGTTACAATAAGGTTGCCAATATCGTTGGAAATACAATGAAGTACCACCCCCACGGGGACCGCTCCATCGGGGATGCTATGGTACAACTTGGTCAAAAAGGGCTCCTGATTGATACTCAGGGGAATTGGGGAAATATTTTTACCGGAGACCCGAGTGCTGCCCCACGTTATATAGAAGCACGGCTCACTAAATTTGCCAACGAAGTTGTCTATAATCCTAAAGTTACCGATTGGCAATTGTCTTACGACGGCCGAAATAAAGAACCTATTTTATTGCCGGTTAAATTCCCACTTCTATTAGCGCAAGGGGTGGAAGGAATTGCGGTGGGACTTTCTACCCAGATCTTACCCCACAACTTTTTGGAACTTATTGATGCTTCTATCGCTATCTTGGAAAAGAAGGATTTTGAAATCTATCCTGATTTTCCAACAGGTGGTGCTATTGACGTGAGTAAATATAATGATGGTGCCCGCGGGGGAAGAATCCGAAATCGTGCCAAAATTACAATCCTTGATAAGAAAACTTTAGTAATCACCGAAATTCCCTTCGGCACCAATACTGCAAAGTTAATTAAGGAATCTAAAAAGTCAATTACCAATGCCGTAGAAAATGGGAAATTGAAAATTAAGAAAATTGACGATAATACCGCAGAAAGTGTTAAAATTCTTCTTCATTTGCAACCCGGTGTTTCTCCGGATCAAACCATTGATGCCCTCTATGCCTTTACCGACTGCGAATTGTCTTATTCTCCGAATGCCTGTGTAATCCATGACGGAAAACCGGCTTTTCTCTCAGTGAAAGAGATCCTTAGAATCAATACCCGTAATACCGTCAGCATCCTTAAAAGAGAACTCGAGATACAACTCCGTGAATTGGAAGAACAGTGGCATTGGGTCTCTTTAGAGAAGATTTTCTTTGAACAAAGAATTTATAAGGAATTGGAGAAAGATACCGAAACGTGGGAAAATCAAATTTCTAATATAGAAAAAGCTTTTGATCCCTATCGGAAAATTCTCAAAATGGAGATTACCCGAGACATGATACTTAAATTGTGCGAAAAACCAGTTCGCAAAATTTCTAAATTCGATATCAAAAAAGCTGAAGAGCAGATTGCCGGAATCGAAACCGATATGGAAGAAATTCGCAATCATCTCGAACATCTTATTAGCTACACGATTCGCTATTTTATTGAACTTAAGAAAAAATACGGTAAAGGAAAAGAACGTAAAACGGAAATTAAAAATTTCGATACGATTGATGCCACTGCTGTTGCCGTCGCTAATCAGAAGTTATATGTCAATAAAAAAGAGGGCTTCGTAGGAACTAACCTGAAACGTGACGATCAAATTGAGTACGTTTGTGATTGCTCCGATATTGATGAAATTATAGTATTCGGTGAAAATGGAAAGTTTGTGGTCTCTAAAGTTTCCGAAAAACAGTTCATCGGGTCCAATATTCTGCATGTTGCTGTCTTTAGAAGAAATGACGACAGAACAATTTATAATATGGTTTATTCCGATGGACCTAACGGAAATGCAATGGTCAAAAGATTTGCGGTTGGCGGTGTGACGCGCGATAAAGAATACGACCTTTCCAAAGGAAAAAGCGGCTCCAAAGTGCTCTATTTTACCTCTAACCCCAACGGAGAAGCCGAAAAAATAAAAGTATTCCTTAAAGCAAAACCGAAGTTGAAGAAATTACAATTCGAATTCGATTTTAGCTCTATCGCTATCAAAGGAAGAGCTTCGCAAGGAAATATTCTCTCCCGGAATCCGGTGAGAAAAATAGAAATGAGCGAAAAAGGAATCTCGACGCTCAGCGCCATACATGTCTATTTCGATAGCACTGTTATGAAACTTAATGTCGAAGAACGGGGGACTCTGCTCGGCTCTTTTAAAAACAATGATAAGATTTTATCTGTGTATCAGTCCGGCTACTACAGAACAACCGGCTATGACCTTATTACCCATTTTGAGGACAATCTGATCCGGATTCAAAAATATAACCCTCAAAAAGTTCTGACCGCTATCTATTGGAATAAAAAAGAGGACAAATTTTTTATCAAAAGATTTATCCCCGATTTTTCGGAAAAGATCATAGATTTTCTTCCTGAAGGAAAAGAGTTTCAACTTATTGACGTTTCACTGGATTATCTTCCCCAAATGGAGGTTAAATACCAACAGAAAAATCAAAAAGAACTCTCCGAAGAGATTATCCCCGTAGCAGATTTTGTTGATGTAATGAGTGTGAAAGCCAAAGGAAAACGAATCAATCAACCATCCATTAAGAAGGTGAAGTTTACGGATCCATTGCCTTATGATGAACCCGAAGAAATTGATGAAGTTGAGGATGTGGAAGATGATTTAGAACAAGATAATGAAACAACGGCTCCCCAATCTATTGATGAAGAGGTAGCTAAAGAAATTTTTGAAATCATTGAACCTCGTAAAGAGGTTAAAAAACAACGCTCCGAGGATGAGGATGCCGGAGAACAATTAGCCCTCTTCGACTAGTCATTAAGCTCTTTGATACATCATTATGATAGATTCAAAATGTGCGTTGCCGTGATATTTTTTTTTGTATCTTTGCAACCTCAATTTTTGCCCGAATGGCGGAATTGGTAGACGCGCTACATTCAGGGTGTAGTAACCGAACGGTTGTGCAAGTTCGAGTCTTGTTTCGGGCACCAAGCAAATGTTAATTTTTTTAAATTGAATAAATTATGAAATACATAGATAACGAAAATTTTAAAGGGAAAAAAGTATTAGTTCGCGTGGATTATAATGTTCCGCTCAATGATCGATTTGAAGTAACCGATGTTACCCGCATCGAAAGAACTAAAAAAACAGTAAACAAAATTGTTAATGACGGCGGTATTGCCATCTTAATGTCCCATCTGGGCCGTCCAAAGGGAGAAGCTAACGAAAAGTTCTCTCTTGAACATATCATCAAACGCTCTTCAGAAGTGTTGGGCAAAAATGTCATTTTCCTCGGCGATGTGCTGAACGATGATGTTGAAAAGAAAGTCAAAGCCCTGAAACCCGGAGATGTGGGACTACTCGAAAACCTTAGATTCCACAAAGGTGAAGAAAAAGGGGACATGGAGTTTGCCAAAGCGATCGCCCGCCTCGGAGATGTATATGTGAATGACGCCTTCGGTACTGCTCATCGTGAGCATGCTTCGACTGCCACAATCGTTAAATGCTTCCCCTCTAAAAGTTATGCGGGATACCTTCTTTATGAAGAAGTTACGAATCTCGAAAAAGTGCTGTCTAATGCAAAATCTCCATTTACTGCAATTATCGGTGGCTCTAAAGTGTCAACCAAACTGAATATTATATTGAATCTTCTTGACCGCGTGGATAGTCTTATTATCGCAGGTGGAATGAGCTACACTTTCCTCCATTCATTGGGCGTTAAAATCGGAAATTCGATTTTTGAACCCGATATGGTGGACATGGC
>CAZWCI010000045.1:0-12270 GCA_964632815.1 uncultured Lentimicrobiaceae bacterium
AAGTGTTATTAATATATGAAAAGTCTGAACTTCGCTACATCTTGCCAAAAATTGGGATAGGATTTGTTGATACATTCCTGATGTGTAATCTCTGTAGAGTAGAAAAAAGAGAATAGTGAAAAAGCCATAACCAAACGATGATCTCCGTAAGAGTCAAAATAAAGAGTTCTGTTTTTATCTATCTGTCGGGATGTTCCTTTTACAAAGAGTTGTGAGTTATTCTGTAGTTCAACGGGGGCAAAAGAAGAGAGTTTTTCAGAAAGAATAGTTAATCGATCAGATTCTTTTAAATTTAAAGAGTTCAATCCGTTTAACACAACATCAAAAGGCAAAAGGACTGCTAATACGGCAAGGATTAAGGAGATATCCGGGTGAGCAGAAAGATCAAATGTAATAGGTTGAGACAGATTTTGCTTAAATCTATACAAGGTAATGCCAGATTTTGTTTCTAGGGAGTCAATGCCGAGAATACGAAACCATTCTGCGACAATGGTATCTCCCTGAAGATCAGTAAGCGATAATCCCTGAAGAACAATCTTTTTGTCTGGAAATAGTGTGGCAACAGCATACCAAAACGCTGCTGCACTCCAATCTGATTCTTCTTTAATAACAGCTGAATTAATAGTTAAGTTATCGTGTGTGAAAGAGTAAGTATTGGCCTTTTTCTCTATATGAAATCCACTTTGAGTGAGCAATGTACAAGTAAGGTCAAGGTACGGATAGGAAAATACAGGTGAAGTAAGAATTAACTTATTAAGTTTAATTTTTCCGGCTATCAGTAGGAGTGCACTAACCCATTGACTGCTTAATCCACCTTCAATATTGATTTCGGAGGCAGTAATTTCTTTTCCGTGAATACGAAATCCGGACTCGGTTTGAATTATTTCAGCACCGATATTTTGAAGAGCTTTCATAAGTGGAGCAATAGGACGACTTAACAGTCTCTCCGTCCCGCAAAGGAACCAGTTCCCTTCCGTAACAGCCAATAAAGCCATCAAAAATCGAAATGCAGTTCCACAATCTTCAACATCAATGCGTGTTTCTGCAATTTTTTTTGGGGATTGTCGAAGTGCAATAAGTTGCAGATTCCGATGAACAATATGAACATCTGCCGCATCTTCGGAGGTAATGTCCCCAATTTTATTTTCATACAGAAATCCAATAATCAGTTTCCGAATCAGAATACTTTTTGATCTGGGCAACTGAATGGTCAGGGACGTTCGCTCAGGACAGATATCCGCCATGATTATTCTTTAGGTAGAAACCCTGAATGGAATGAACAGGGCAATAATTCATGAATACTTTTGAACACATATACATGTCCTGTTTCTCCGGAGAGAATCATTTCAAGGGGTTTATTGTATTTTTGTTCGTATTCCAATAGTACTTGCCGACATGCTCCACATGGGGATATCGGTTCGTCTAGAGGTTTTTCAAGATTAATAGCGATAATAGCAATCTTTTTGAAGGGAACATTTGGATAGAGTGCCGATGCAGAGAAAGCAGCGGTTCTTTCGGCGCATATTCCCGAAGGATAGGCTGCGTTTTCTTGATTACTTCCTATCACAATCTCTCCATTTTCCAATAATATGGCAGCACCTACTTTGAAACGGGAATATGGAGCATATGCATGTTGAGCTGCTTCATGAGCTTTTTTTAATAATGCAGCATCCTCTGCCGGTAATTCATTCCGACTTTCATACATTATAAATTCGGTGTTAAAACTTTTTATTTCCATATATCTTCTTATTAGTGATTATTTGGTTCTATATTTAACTTATGATTTTTGCTTTTATTATATATTTCCTCTAAAGCAGAGGGTTCTTCTATCATTTTTTTAAAATCAAAACAGAAAAGTAAAAATGCATTGAAAAAAGCATAAAAGGTCATTCCTGCTTGTGTCTCTAATGTGTCTTCGGCGAAAAAAGAGCAAAAAATAATGATAAAAAAGAATAGATAATTTAAATTTCTTGCATTTTTATGAATGAAAAAGGGGAGGAAAAGCATGATGATAAAGGCAAGAAGCGGAACAATACCTCCCATTAGCAATAAAGTCAAAAATTGGTTATGAGCCCCCATGTTTTTACGTAAAGGAGAATTGTCTTTTGTAAGTTGTTGATCAATTGCTTCTTTGTGATCCCCAATCCCGATACCTGTAAGAAGGTTATCTTGGATGATTTTGAGACTGGTCTGCCATAATTCATACCTTTGTAAAATCGAGGAGTGCGTGATCTCTTTTGTTTGTTGATAAAGAGAAATACTGAAAAAAGTAGGATATAACGCTTTTTTAACCCCGACTATTTGTGTATAAGCGACATTGGCGATTTTATGTTCAATATTGTCTTTATCCTTTTTGTTTAATGCATAAACTCCTTCTTTGTCTTTCGAAAGTCCTTTAGAATTTAGATATCTAATGAGTGTAGGTCGTACGGAATCATAAGGGATATCGCTTTGTTTCGGCCAGCTTTCACGAAGTTCGTTTTCACAAAGATATAATTCTGTATAAGATCCGTTTTCAATGATGGATTTGAAGTTATGAGTGTATGGATTCCCCGAAGCGGTATATGTGGGAAGTTGTTCCGGAAGGTCAACATGATAGTATTTGTATGTGATTGTGAATAGATGTCCTATAAAAACAACGATTCCCGTAAAAATACTTATGAGCATAATATTCCGAATTTTTGTTCGCTCTCCGGTAATAAGTATGTACAACAGATAAAAAAATGTGACTGCAAAAAGGATGATAATTCCAGTAAATGTTTGAGAAATAAATAGGTAGAAAATAAGCCACCCTGCAATGAGCGCGTATAAGATTTTTATAATACGCGAATAACTTTTCACTCTTAGTGTAAACTGAATTGCAAAAATAATAGCGATGATGACACAGAAACTGAATCGGATATGTGAAATAAAGAGCGATATATCGCGAATATCCTGAATAGGATGGGTTACCATGTAGATTATGGAGATGAGTGTGGACACTAGCGTGACAAGAATAAATACGGTAAGAACAAGTCTTATTTCTTTGCCGTTAAGTTTTGATGAAGAAGCAATCACTAATGGAGCATACAACAGCGGAAGTTTACTCAAGATATTATCCAAGGCGGAATTCCAGTTCTCGGTGTTAATTAGGCCAAATAAGAAAATGAAAAAAAAGGAGGATAAAAAGAAAACGATTCGTTGCTCCTTAAGGCGTTGCCACTTTTCTTTCCAATTCCACTCCGCAACCCAGTTGGTACACAAAAGAAGTCCTCCGATACTCATGCCGAAATTGGATACGGGAATTGAGCCGGCTAATACGAGCAGTGCAAATAGATAAATAATATGATGGACTTTCTCTCTTGTCAAAATCAATTTATTTTTTACCCGTCAAAATCCTATTGTATTCTTGCGTATTTAATAAAATATTTTTTGCCGCAACTACATCTGGATCACTTTGTATTGAATTAATGATTCTTCCTTTTTGATAATAATATCGGGTTACAATTTCCGTACCTAAATATTCAGCAATTTCGCCTTTATATCGAATCAGATCGTTTGATTTATCTGCTTCTAATTGAGCATACATCTTCTCATATAAGTCTTTAATGGCGCTGTAACTTTTTTCTTCTTGAGCGACCTCTTTGAGTTTGCCTAGGATAGATTCGGTTTCTGTGGTATAAGAATATTCTTTATTTTTTAAAAACTCAAGGAATTGTTGATAAAGATTGTCATCCACCTTAAAAATTTCAGGGTTGGCTATAGAATCGTGGGTGGCACGATATTGGTTGGCAAAATCAAAGATCAGATTATTGAGAATCAAAGCCATAAGAATATTACTTGCCATAGAATCAGGAGTTATGATGTCCGGTTCAACACCGCCTTTGTCGTACACGATTCTTCCGTTTTTTGTTTTATAAGGAGTAGCTAACGAGTCCGGAATATGATGGCGTATAGGAGTAGAGTCTTTTTCAAAATAGTCAATATTCTGAACACAGCGACCACTCGGAATATAGTATTTAGAGACAGTAATTTTCAAACTGGAGTTGTAGCTGAGAGGAATGATATTTTGAACGAGACCTTTGCCGAAAGTTTTCTTCCCGACGATGATACCGCGGTCAAGATCTTGAAATGCGCCCGCTACAATTTCTGATGCGGAGGCACTCATGCTATTTACCAAAACAACAACCGGAATTTGTTTATCAATAGGAGCAAAACGTGTTTTATGAACATTCTGTTGCTCTTTTATTTTCCCTTTGGTTTCTACGATAGTGACGTTTTGGTCTACAAAAATATTCATGATATTTACGGCTTCATGAAGTAATCCTCCACCATTATTTCGTAAATCGAGGATAAGGTACTGCATTCCTTGCTCTTTCATTTTTAGAAAGGCATCTTTCACTTCGTTCCCAGCATTTTCAGTAAATTGATCCAATTTAATATAACCTACTTTTTGGTCGATAATACCATAATAGGGGAGGTTCGGAAGTTTAATTTCTTTACGAGTTACTTTAATAATTATTGGTTTTTCTATACCGGGACGTTTTATTTCGAGAGTAACGGGAGTTCCCGGTTCTCCTTTGAGAATGGTGCTCACATCTCCGGAAGTCTTACCGGCAGTTGTTTGATTATTTACTTTGAGAATAACATCTCCGGCTCTTAAACCGGCGGTTTGTGCTGGCCAACCTTCATAAGGTTCTGCAATGACAATTTCTTTATTTTTTTGTTGAATTAAAGCGCCTATTCCTCCGTATTGCCCTGTAGTGAGAAGTTTGAAATCTTCAATCTGCGACTCGGGATAATAGACCGTGTAGGGGTCTAATTTCTGTAACATCGCATCAATCGCTGTTTTAGTTAAATCCCCGGGCGTTATTTCATCGGCATATTTGGCATTGAGTTCTTTAAGGACTGAAATGAAAATATCCACATTTTTAGCAATCTCAAAATCATTTTGTGCTTTAAGAGAAATTGATAATGCCAAAAAAAGGATAAGTATTTGTACTTTGGCAAAAAAACGAAATGAAGAGGTTCCCATTTTACATAATTTAGTTAGCCGAAATATTTGCATTTGATAAACGTCTTAATATCGTTATTATTTTATCGTTAACGAATTTATAAGTGGGGATTTCGTTTCCTATAAAGACAAACAGAATCTGAAAACGTGTCTCTTTCCGAATATCATCGTTATCCAATAAATGCTTGTTTAATCGATAAGCTTCACGAGTTAATCGTTTGATTCGATTTCTGTCAACCGCCAATCGAAATATCTTTTTGGGAACACTTATTGTAATTTGATGAATAATAGGTGGTTGAGAAACATGCTCCACCCGATAATAACATTTATATGGATAACAAAATAATGTTTGCTGTTCTTGAATCAATTGATTTAAGACAATTTTAGAACATATTCTCTCTTTTTTTGAAAAAGTGTAAGAACCCTGTTTAGCGTCGTCTTGTTGCATGATCTTTTAAGAAAATGTCCATTGCTGCCGTGATTGATGGAGCTTGGGGTGTCGGTGCCAATACGTTTACTGTCCAACCTTCTGCTTCAATCGCATTTGCTACAGCATTGCCCAATCCTCCGAGTGCAATATCTTCAGTCTGAACAAAATCAGGAAAATTAAAACGTAATGATTGAACTCCGGCAGGACTGAATAGCACAATCATTTCGTATTTGCTGATATCTATATCATTTTTTAAATCAGCAGGAACAGTATTGAAAACAATGGCAGGAGTATATGAAATATTGTGCTTTTCTAAAAATTCGGAAAATTGAGATCCGGTAGAATCAGATCCGCACGGAATTAAATATTGATGCTCTTTGTTTTTTAAAATAAAATCAAAAATACTGTTAGGATTATTATTCTTCCCGAAAAAAATCTTTCTTTTACGGAATTGAATATATTTCTGTAAATAAAATGCGGTGGACTCTGTCGGACAAAAATATTTCATGCTTTCAGGCATTTGAATCCGCATTTCCTTGACAATATTAAAAAACTGATCAATAGTGTTTTTACTTGAAAAAATAATGGCAGAGTGTTTTAAGATGTCAATTTTTGAATCTCTAAACTCACGAACACTAACACTTTCTATTTTAAAAAATTTGTAAAAGTCGATGTTGATACTATATTTTTTCTTTAGATCGGCATAAGGACTTTTACCAAAATCTGCCGGTGCCGGTTGTGAAATAAGAATGTTTTTGATTTTCATCGCGTGCCCCTTTCTTTTTTATATTTTGATTTATGTTATTTCTCTAAGGATAAAACTGCTTTAAGCAACACAATATAAGGTAAAATTTCAATTGTGCAAAAATACAAAAAAAATTGGAATTTATTATTATTTTTTATATTCAAAATGTATAAGCGATAAAAAAGTATTAAAAAAGTTGTTAAGAATATAGGAGCGTATAAAAGTAAAATTAACCATTCTCCCGTGTAAAAAAAACTGATGAGTATCGGAAAAAGACAAAAACTATTTAAAGTGATAAATAGTAATTTATAAAGCAAAATAGAATCTCTGTTTTCTTTACAGTCAAAAAGATATGTGAATAAATTACTCGTAATGCGTTTAAAGATTCCATCCAATAAAACTAATCCAATTGGAATAAGATATCGCAAGGGTAAAAATAAAGAATTATAGAGATTTGGTAAAAATGTGGATAGTAAGGCAAATAGGAAAAGGGCTTGAATAAGATAGCTGACGAGAAACAAAAAAATAGAGATGCGCTCTTTAATGAGCTTCATGTCGCGAAGAAGTTGCGAGATAATTCGTTGTGAAAAAAGTCCTTGAAGAATAAGGAGAACCTGTTTGCGATGAAATACAAATATTAAGGTAATAATTCCCAGAATAATAACCAATATCGTTGTTGTAATGCTGTTTTCCAGAATGTTCGAAGGAAGCAATCCATTCTCTCCGGAAGAAGATAACAAATGAGTGTCCAAGAGTGATTTTGATTGCCCCATAAATGTTTCTTTAAAATACCGAAGTTTGAAATCCTTTATTTCTTACGCGAATTGCTATTTGTTCTAATTCTTCGCGTGTAAATCTAATCAATTCTGTTTGAGGAGTTTCGCGGTCTAAAGAGTAAATCATAACTTGTTTCGGATTGATTTCTTCGAGATTGGAAAGCCATGCACCAATATTATCCTCACTACTATTATCAAAATAGAGATTGTCTATTTTTCCTTTTAGGAAAAGAGTTTGAATAATGGCAATTCCACTAAGTTTTTTTAGATTTTGAACTACTTCTTGTTGTGATACGGAGATAGTTGGTTTATTAATGAGTTGAAATAAAGCTTCGTTTCCGGCATCCAATTTCAGAATGGGATTGTCTATCTTTTTTAAAGCTTCAAGAACATCTTGGCGGTGTAATTGTGTGGAATTGGAGAGGCAAGTGATAACAGCAGAAGGATAGTACCGTTTGCGTAACAAGAGCAATCCATTAATGATTTCCCCGAAAGCAGGATGCAAAGTCGGTTCGCCATTTCCTGAAAAAGTGATGCTGTCGATGACACTTTCTTTTTCTCGGCAATCGATAAGTTTATGTTCAATGGCTGCCAGAATTTCGGTAGCAGGTAAGAATGCATCCTTTTCGAAGCAGGAATTTTCAAGAGTCCATCCGCATTCGCAATAGATACAGTTAAAAGAACAAATTTTTGTGTCATTAGGCAATAAATTAATCCCCAAAGATTGGCCCAAACGTCTGCTAAATATTGGTCCAAATGCGATAGATTGCCATAAAAATGTGCTCATAGCGTAAGAATTTAAGGTCGTGAAAGTCCGTTCAACTATTTTTCAACAGGGAGCGGCTCATCAATTTGTTCGTTCCATGGAAGTCCGTATGTGCCAATTTCGGCCATAAAAGGATCCGGATTAAACTCTTCAACATTAAAAACTCCGGCACCGCCCCACTTGCCTTCCAACAACATTTTGGCTCCTAACATGGCAGGAACACCGGTGGTGTAAGATACAGCTTGTGCTCCAATTTCTTTGTAAACTAAAGCATGATCACAATTATTCCAAATATAATAAGTACGTTCTTTCCCGTCTTTAATACCGCGAATCTGACATCCGATAGAGGTTTGACCGGTGTAACCTTTTCCTAAAGATGCCGGCTCGGGAAGTACTGCTTTTAAGAATTGTAAAGGAACAATCTCTTTTCCTTCGTAATTGATAGGTTTAATGCTTGTGAGTCCTACTTCTTGCAATACGTTTAAAACATTGATATACTTTTGTCCGAAAGTCATCCAAAAACGAGCTCTTTTTAAAGTCGGGAAGTTGGCAGTCAGTGATTCTAACTCTTCATGATATAACAAATAGGATTCTTTTTCGCCAATGTTCGGATAGTCAATAGGTTTATGAATAGAAAGGGGATCGACTTCAATCCATTTTCCGTTTTCCCAATATTTCCCTTTTTGGGTAATTTCACGAATATTTATTTCTGGATTAAAGTTAGTGGCAAAAGACTTTCCATGATCTCCGGCATTACAATCCACGATATCTAAGTAGTGAATTTCATCAAAATAATGTTTTGCAGCATAAGCAGTGTATATACTAGTTACTCCGGGGTCAAATCCGCATCCTAAGATGCCTGTAATTCCTGCTTGTTTAAATTTGTCACGATATGCCCATTGCCATTTATATTCAAATTTAGCCACATCTTTGGGCTCGTAATTGGCGGTATCCAAATAGTGTGTTTTGGTTGCCAAACAAGCTTCCATTAAAGACAAATCCTGGTAGGGTAGTGCTACATTAATAAGCAAATCCGGATTGTATTTACGAATCAGAGCAATGGTTTCTTCCACATTGTCTGCATCTACTTGGTCGGTAATAATAGGTGTTGCTTTGACTTCGGCTGCAATTTTATCACATTTCGATTTAGTTCTGCTTGCCAAAACAATTTCGGAAAATACTTCTGGAACTGCGGCACATTTATGCGTTACAACTGCACCGACGCCTCCTGCTCCTATAATTAATACTTTTGCCATGATATGTTTTTTTTGATGATTAATGACTTAATAATGATACGTAATTATGCACTTCTTTCGAAGGAATTTTTAATGTGCAAAGATACAAAATTATTATAAATTGATTAGTTCTAATTAAACCTTCCCACCCATGTCAATTTATTTTTTCTAAATTATATTTCATAAATTATAATTTGCAATTTTTTGTATTTTTGCAAATGATTCCAAAGGAGTTGTATCATGGAAAATGAAATTAAAAGATGTGTTGAAAAATTATTGTCGGGAGCGGTAATTCTCTATCCGACAGATACGGTATGGGGGATTGGATGCGATGCAACGAATGAAGAAGCAATCGAGAGAATTTATACCATTAAGCAAAGGAATGAAAGTAAAAGTATGCTTATTCTTCTGGATCAGGCAGCTAAAATTCCCTTGTATGTGCAAAGAATCCCCTTAATTGCTTGGGATCTTGTTACCCAAACGGATCGTCCCACAACCTTTATCTATCCGACCGCCCAAAATCTTCCTTCTAAAATTATTCCGGGGGATGGAACCATTGCAATTAGAGTTACTAAAAATGAATTCTGTAAAAAATTGATTCAGACTCTCGGTCGTCCTCTTATTTCTACTTCTGCCAATATTTCCGGTACTATTGCTCCCAATACCTATAATGAGATTTCCAAAGAGATTCTCTCCCAGATGGATTATGTGGTGCCTGAAAATTTTGCCGATTCGACCGATTATAAACCATCTAGAATTGTCCGCTTTATTGACGACTATAATTTTTTGATAATCAGAGAATAAAATGAAAATAGCCCTCTATCCGGGTTCTTTCGATCCCATTACAAAAGGCCATGAAGATATAATTCGTCGTGCGCTTCCTCTTTTTGATAAGCTCTATGTGGCCATTGGCGTAAATGCTGATAAAAAATATCTGTTTCCTCTCAATCAACGAAAGGAATGGATTGAGAATTGTTTTAAAAATGAGGATAAAGTAGAGGTTATCGTTTATCAAGGGCTTACGGTAGGTGCATGTCGTCAGTATGGGGCGAATTATATCGTTCGCGGTGTGCGTAATATGATTGATATGCAAACAGAACAAGATATGGCACAATTAAATAAACAACTCTCCGGTATTGAAACGGTGTTGTTTTTTTCGGCACTTCCATTTGTAAATCTATCCTCTTCAATAGTTCGAGATATATATTTAAATCAAGGTGATTATGAGCAATTTATGCCGGAAAATTGCCACCGTTAAGTCGTGGCGTAATATTCGGTTTTTCCAAATCCCGGTTATATTTTTACTGTTTTTTACGGTTCATAACCTTACGATGGCACAAAAACAAAATGAGGTGCTTATTACCGGTGAAGCTTCTTTTGCCGCCGGCAAGGAAATACGTTTGATCGTTTTTGACGACCTCTTAACCCATACGCCTATTACAGTTGCTACCGATAAGATATCCAAAGACGGTTTTTTTCAATTGCAATATAAAACCAATCGAATTAAAGTAGCACAATTGGCTATTCAAACTTCAAAAGCTGAATTTTACATTGTTCCCGGAACACACTATGATTTTATAATAGATATGAATCCCGATCTCTTCCAACTCCTTGATCCGAATTCCTATGGGGGCTTTTTACAGATTCAACCCACAAACCTTGATACCAATGAACTGAACGTTAAAATCAAGAAGTTCGATCTCTTTTTTGAGAAAATTACCGAATCCTTCTATCCGGATATCGTTTACAGAAAAAATGTCCAAGCGTTTGATTCATTATCTCAAATAATTAATAATAATTATAAAGTGGAATATGAACCCCTCGATTTCTATAAAAGTCAAATTTTCTATTCCTACGGCGCATTAGAACAAATTATGTATCAAAAATATCCCGAAAGAATTTATCAAAAATATTTGGATAATGAATATATTTTATATGATAATCCTGCTTATATGACTTTCTTTCACTCTTTTTATGATAATTATCTCTATACTTCTCCCCGCATTTCTAAAGATATTCTAACAAAATATATTAATGAAGATCCTGATTACTTAGGGATTTTTAATGAGGTTGGGAAAGATCCTTTTTTGGTAAATGAAAGAATCAGAGAGTTGGTGATTATTAAAAATTTAGGAGAGTTTTACGAAGATCATCAATTTAGTAAGAAAAATATTCTTCAGTTATTAAATTATATAAAAAAGAACACTCGTTTTCCGGAGCACAAGGATATTGTAGAGCATGTCATAAATATTACTCAATTATTGCATCCGAATACGACATTTCCTAAATGTACTTTGAAGGAGGTTAGTGGGGTGGACTTTAAATTAGAGAAATTGAAAGGGAAGTGGGTATATCTTCAGTTTTTTACTTCCAATTGTGAGGATTGTATCCGTGAAATGATGATTATCAAAGAACTTTCCCGAGAATATAAAGATAGCATTGTCTTTGTAAGTGTTTCCCTCGATTTTGATTTTGGAGATTTCTCTGATTTTAAACAAAGTTATAAGATTTTTGATTGGCAGTTTGTTCATTTTGACTATCAGTTTGAGTGGTTGGATGCCTTGGAAATAAATTCGTTACCCGATAATATTCTCATTGCTCCGTCGGGAAAATTGGCACTCCGGGATGTGCCTTCTCCCGAAAAGGGTTTAACTACTTTTTTAAAGATAAAGTTTACGCCGGAGGAGAAAGAGTATAATCCATTATCTCCTCATAATCAAAATTAATTTTATTGCGATATGATTGTTGTAAAAGATTTAAAGAAAAGTTATGGACAATTAGAAGTGCTCAAAGGGATTAACCTCACTATTGAAGCTTCTAAAATTACGACGGTAGTTGGTGCTTCCGGAGCCGGGAAATCTACGCTGTTACATTTAATCGGCACGCTTGATAAACCGAATGCTGGAGAAGTTATTATCAATAACCTTTCTTTATATCAATTATCTGATAAGGATTTATCGGAATATCGGAATAAACATATCGGTTTTGTTTTTCAGTTTCATCATCTTTTACCGGAGTTTACTGCAGTCGAAAATGTGGCGCTGCCGGCAATGATTGGGGGAATTGCCCGGAAAGAAGCTCTAAAAAAGGGCTTAGAACTGCTTGATTTTCTGCAACTTTCCGACAGGGCGCACCATAAACCGGGTGAACTTTCCGGTGGAGAACAACAACGTGTTGCTGTGGCTAGAGCCCTGATTAATCGCCCCGGACTAATTTTGGCAGATGAGCCTTCCGGAAACTTGGATTCTGAAAATGCACGTAAATTACACCAACTCTTTTTTGACCTTCGGGATCAATTCCAACAAACATTTGTCATTGTTACCCA